>JBDSFL010000283.1:0-7857 GCA_039919545.1 Thermoanaerobaculia bacterium
CCGGAATTCCCACCACGACGCTCAAGCCGAACAACTTTTTCCAGAACGAGCTCTGGTACAGGGACGCGCTCCTGCGGTACGGCGTGTACCCGCAGCCGATGGGTGATGTGGGTCTCTCGCGCGTGGACGTGCGCGACATCGCCGAGGCGGCTGCCATCGTCTTCACGTCGAACGGACACGAAGGGGCGAGCTACAACCTGGTGGGTCCCGAGGTGTTGACGGGAACGGGGACGGCCGAGATCTGGAGCCGCGTGCTGGGCAAACCGATCGCGTACGGCGGGGATGATCTCGACCGCTGGGAAGAGCAGCAGCTGCAATATCTTCCGGCCTTCCTCGCCTTCGACTTCCGGCTCATGTACGAGTTCTTCCAGAAGTCCGGACTGAAAGCGACCGACGCGGACATCGTGCGCCAGACGAATCTGCTCGGCCATGCCCCGCGGCGCTTCGAAGACTACGCGCGCGAGCTTGCCGAATCGTGGAAGGGCGAGCCTAAGATGAGATCCTGATCCGCTCCCGGCTCTTCGCGCACATCAACGCGTCCTCGAGCAAGGAAGCGCTCCGATTCCGCGGTCGATCGACTTCCTTCGGAGAGCTGGACGAGCTCTCGCGCCGCTATGCACGCGGCCTCACGAGCCTCGGCGTGATGCAAGGCGATCGCGTGGCGGTGCTGGCCGAGAGCTCCCCCTCCGTGGTCGTGGCACTGCTGGGGCATCACCGGCTCGGCGTCGTGCACGTCCCCGTCAACCCGCGCTACCGCGCGGCCGAGGTGCGGCACATCCTGCGTGACTCGGGTGCGGCAGCCGTCCTCTATCAGCCGGGCTCCGAAGGGGCGGACATTCTCGACGCGCTGGAGAGCGAAGGCGCTCTGGCAGCGGTGCGACGAATCGCTCTCGACGCAGATGCTCCGGTTCCCGCGGCGGGTTCTGCGAGCGGCGCCTCTTCTACATCCTATGTCCGATTGCTCGCTTCCAGCCCGCTCGAGGATTCTTCGCGAGCGCCGCTCGACGAGGACACGGCCGTGCTGGTCTACACCTCGGGGACGACGGGCACGAGCAAGGGCGTGGCGCTCTCGACGCGCGCCATCGTCGAAAACGTCGAGTCGCTGACGCACCTGTGGCGCTTCGGCTCGCGAGACGTGCTCGCGCTCGCCCTGCCTCTTTTTCACGTGCACGGTCTCTTTCTCGGGATCCTCGGAGCGCTGCTGCACGGGATGAAGACTCTCCTCTTCGAGCGGTTCGATGCCGTGCGGATCGTGGAAGCGTTCGCGAGCGAGGGGGCCAGCGTCTTCATGGGCGTGCCCACGATGTACGTCAAGCTCCTCGAGGCGATGGCCGCGCGTCCCGAGGCGGCTGCCGCGCTCGGCCGCGGCCGGCTCTTCACCTCGGGGAGCGCGCCCCTTCCCGCGGATGACTTCCACGCCTTCGAGGCGGCGACCGGGCACCGCATCCTCGAGCGCTACGGGATGACAGAGACCCTCTTCACGCTCTCGAATCCTTACGACGGGGAGCGCAGGCCGGGGACCGTGGGGCAACCCGTTCCAGGCTGCGCGGTGAGGGTGGTGGACGACGCCGGGCAGGACGCACCGAACGGAGAGCTGGGAGAGCTCGTCGTTCAGAGCAACGGCCTGATGACGCGTTACTGGGGACGGCCCGATGACACCGCTGCGAGCTTTCGCGACGGCTGGTTCATGACGGGGGACATGGCGCACCAGTCGCCCGACGGCCACGTCACGATCGCCGGGCGCAAGGCGGTGGACTTCATCAAGAGCGGCGGATTCAAGATCTCGACGCGGGAGGTCGAAGACGTGCTGAGGCGACATTCCCGGGTGGCCGATGTCGCCGTGTTCGGCGCGCCCGACCGCGTGTTCGGTGAGCGGGTCGCCGTGGCCGTCGTGATGCGGCCCGCAGTCGGGCCGCGTCCCGACGATGCCACGCTTCTCGCGGAGCTGTACGCCTTCGCGGCCCGGTCACTCACGGAATACAAGCTGCCACGCGAGATCGTGGTGCTGGACGAGCTTCCGCGCAACGCGCTGGGAAAGGTCCAGAAGCACCTGCTGCGGCCTCGTTGAGCTCAGGCCCCGCCGAGCTCAGGCCTCGCCGAGCTCAGGCAGTCTCGAGCTCAGGCCGTAGCGGCTCCCTGCTGGACTTCGCCCGGGAGCACCAGGTTCTTCGAGGCCATGTAATAGAGGATCCGGCCCTTCAGGTCGGCCACGCTGCCGCGGCAGCGCTCGAGCACGTCGGGGGTGAGCAGGAGGACGAACTCGCCGTCCACGTCGGCCACGATGCAGGGGAGCTGCCCCCCGATCTGCTGGTTCAGGGTGTCGGGGATCTCGTTGCGGTGCAGGTAGTCGACCGGCACGCCGAACTCTTCCTTGCAGTCCTTCCACTCGTCCTTCTCACCCGTGAGGCCGTGCGTGAGCGCACAGAGCGAGCAGCCCGACACCATCAGCACTTTCTTGACGCTGTCGACGAACGCATTGAGCTTGCCGGCATTGGCGTCGAACACCAGGACCAGCCGGCTGATTTCACGCTTGTTCATGTTTGTCTCCCCGCCTCGCTGCCGAAAGTACAGCAAGCCCGCTGCCACGTCGATCTCTCGTCGACAGCTCCTCCCCCTCAGCGCTCGCCTCTGAGACTCGCCAGGTACGCGCGAACGTCGGCGAGCTGTCGAGCCGAGAGTCGCTGCGTGGAGAAGGGAGGCATGTAGAGCCCGCCGCGACGCTCGGTGCCCCGCAACGGGGCGCGGTAGAAATTGGCATCCTCCCGTGCGCGCCTGGCGAGGGCCGCGGGGGCGGGCGCGGCCACGTCGGCGCCGTGACAGCCGCCGCACGAGGCCTGGAACACGAGCGCACCTCGACCCGCGTCGCCCGTTTCACGGTTTCCGCCCTCGTACACGTCCACGTTCTTCTTCAGCTCCTTCGGCTTCTCGCGTGCCTCGGCGTGCGCCACGCGAAGGTACGAGTCGCGCACGAGCGCCCGCGCGCTTTCGAGAGCCGCGGGGTCGCCCCCCTCGAGACCCGCGATCACGCGCGCTGCGGCGTCGGGCGAAAAGTCCAGATCCCTCATCGTGAGCTCCAGCTCCCAGAGCGCCGCCAGGATGCTGTCGAGCTCCCACGGCTCGGGATAGCGGCCCGCACTGCAGAAGCGCGAGCAGATCTGGACGGCGTCCGAGATCCGCTCGGGATTCATGCGGCTGCCGTCGGCGATGCGGAGGCCGTTGTACTTCTCGAAGAGCCCGTTGTAGAAGCGCGTGCGGTTGATGGCCCCCCAGAGCGTGGTGGCCGGAACGAGGGAGGGGAGGCTGCCGTCGCGGACCGCGCCGTGCGCCGGCAGGGAAGCGCGCAGGAGCCGCTCTCGCTCCTCGGGATCCTGCGAGACCAGACGCGCGTCCTCGCGCACGAGGTTGTGGCAGTGCACGCAGCGATAGCTCTTCGAGAGGCGCGCCGACGGCGAAGGCCCCAGGGGCGGGTTCGCGACGCTTCCCTTCACCAGCAGCTCGCGCCCCCAGGCCGCGTACTCGCCCCAGGCGTGACTCTTGTCTCCCTGGAGGCGCTTCTCGAGCTGACGCCGGAACACGTCTCGCGCATGCCTGCCGAGCAGCTCGTCGACCGTGGTGTGCGGGCCCAGCGGGGGATGGATGCCCGGCTCCTGGGCACGCGCCGAGGAGGGGGAAAGCGCCGCCACGCCGAGCAGCGCGGCGAGAAACCAAGGGAATCGCATCGAGTAGGAACTGCGCATGGATGCTCCTGAGAGACGGGTTCGCCGGACCATTATCCCGGTTGGAGGGCTCATCAGTCTCCCGATCGTTCTGGTCAGCTCCCTTCGGTCGCGAAGGGTGCGCCGCCATCGCGGCCTCCTGCCGTGCGAACGCGGAGTTTCGCGGCGGCAGCTCGTTCCGCTCGTCGAGCGCCGGGGGAGAGCGCCTCGGCTATCCTCGCGCCTCATGATTCCGGCCGTCCGCCCGAAGGATCCGATCGCTCCCCGGCGCCGCTCGTCGAGCCGGTGGCGCGCGCTCGCGATGGCAGCGTTCTTTCTGGCGACGGGCGTCTGGCTCTATTTCAACGTGTCGTTGCCGCGGCTGAAGGCCGAGTTCATCCCCTGGATGCACCGGCTGGAGCGCTACCGTGACGCGCTCGAACAGACCCGCGCAGCCCTGCGGAGCCGCGCACCGTTACAGGCCGACGCCCCCGGCACGGCGCCGCTGCGCGCGTGGGCCTGGGAGGGGCTGGACCGCGTCGCGGACGTCTCTTACGACCTGCGCGAGAAGCCCTCGATGGCGCGAAACGCCGCGGGAATCTGGTCGCTCTCCGGGTCGGCGAGCTTCACCGTCGCCGGCTTCCGGGCGGATGGAACGCGCGTCGAGAGGAGCGCCACGGTGCTCCTGACCCTTGCGAACGCAGGCGGGGCCGAGGGCGCGTCGTTGCCGCTCACCATTTCGCTGTCGAGCGTTCTATTCGATCGTTCGGAGACGGCCCCGCGCTTTCATGACGGCACCACGGCGGCCGGCCTCGGCGCCACGCGCAGCGATCCGCCGCAGAAATTGACGAACCGGCTCATCGACGGCATCTGGCCCGGCTCGGGCATGGCCGTCCTCGACTTCGACCAGGACGGCGACGAGGACCTCTTCGTGGGCGACGGGCTGCGTTCGATCCTCTACGAGAACGATGGTCAGGGTCGCTTCACGGATGTCACCGTGAAGGCGGGCCTGGCCGCTTCCGCTGTGGCCGGCATCGCAGCCACCGGCATCGCCGCTGGCGACGTCGACGGCGACGGCTTTCCGGACCTGGTCGTCACCGACGCGTTCGGCCCCACGCGCCTCTTCCTGAATCGACGCGACGGGACATTCATCGAGGGGTCCCCGACGCGCTCAGGCCTTCAGACGCTGCCGCCCACACGTTCCGCCGCGTTTTCCGACGTGGATGGGGACGGCGACCTGGACCTCTTCGTCTGCGGCACCGGCGACTACTACAAGCAGATGCCTGACCCTCCGTTCGACGCCAACGACGGGCGGCGCAACTATCTCTTCCTGAACGACGGCACGGGCCGCTTCCGCGACGGCTCGGCCGAATGGGGCGTGCTGAAGCCGACGCGCTGGTCGCTCTCGTGCCTGTTCGCCGACTTCGACGGCGACGGCCGCCCCGACCTCGTCGTCACGAACGACTTCGGGCTGAAGAATCTGTATCGGAACGTGGACGGGAAGCGCTTCGAGGACGTGACGGGCAAGCGGGGCGTGGAGGACCGCGCCTACGGGATGTCCGGCGCCTGGGGCGACTTCGACGGGGACGGCCGCGTCGACCTCTACACGAGCGGCACGTACACGCAGTGGGGCTTCCTCCACGAATATCCCGGTCTCCCCGTGCCGCTGCCGGGCCGCATCTTTCTTCCCATCGCCATCTCGTGGATGGAGAAGATGTGCCGCGGGAACTCGCTCCTGCTCCAGCGTGCCGACGGCAAGTTCGAGGATGCGACGCTCCGCTCGGGAGCCGAGCGGGCCGGCTGGAACTGGAGCGTGACGGCCGCGGACCTCGACAACGACACGCGGCTCGACGTTTACGCGACGAACGGAATGTGGGGAGACGGACGCACGCGCGATCGCGAGCTGGAATTCTGGTGGGAGACGCTCGTGTACTGGGACGACTACATCGCGATGAAGAAGACGTTCGACCAGAAGGGGGCGGGCGTGAACGGCATCGAACGCGAGGCGTACTTCCACAACCGCGGTCCGGGGCAGGCCACGCTGTTCGAGGAACGCGCCTTCTTGGACGGGCTCGACCTGGCGGCGAACGGGCGGGCGGTGACAGCCTTCGACGCGAACGGGGACGGCGCGCTCGACCTCTACATCCGCTCCGTGCAGGCGCCCGAGGCCTTGTTCCTGGGGAGCCGCAAGGACGGCGAGCACTTCCTTCGCCTGCGCCTGCAAGGATCGAAGGGCAAGGACAATTCGGACGGCATCGGGGCCCGCGTGACCGCCACGCTTCCCGACGGCCGGGTGCTCGTGAGGGAAGCGTCCACCGGGAGCGGCTATCTCGCCAGCGGAAGCCCCGTCGTCCACCTCGGGCTCGGCTCCTTCACGCATCTGGTGAAGCTCGTGGTGCGCTGGCCCTCGGGCCTCGTGCAGGATCTCGGCGCCGTGGAATCGGTCGATCGGACCGCGACCGTGCAACCGGGAAAAGGCTCCTTATAATCCAGCCCATGAGGGAATCCTCCTCGATGCCGGACGAGCTCTCCTACGACGTCGTCGTCGTGGGGGGAGCCGTGGCCGGCGCCTCCACCGCCGTGCTTCTCCGCCGCAAGATGCCGGGCATCAAGGTGCTCGTCGTGGAGAAGAGCCCCGCCTTCGACTGGAAGGTGGGGGAGTCGACCGTCGAGATCTCGTCCTACTTCCTCGTGCGCGAGCTGAAGCTCTACGACTATCTATCCCGCGAGCAGCTCGCCAAGCAGGCGTTTCGCTACTGGTTCCAGAACGAGAAGGTGACGAACCACCGGGAGGCATCCGAGGTGGGCTCCACGCAGATGGCCCGCACGCCTTCGTTCCAGCTCGACCGCCAGAAGCTGGACGAGCACCTCATCGGTCTCGCCGCGTCCGAGGGCTCCGACGTGTGGCGCCCGGCCAAGGTGGTCGACTTCACGCTCGAGGGCGAGGCGGGAAACACGCTCGTCATCGAGAAGAGCGACGGCACCCGCGCCACGGTGCGCTGCAAATGGATCGTCGATGCCACCGGGCGTCAGGCGCTGCTCGCCCGCAAGCGGGGCGGCGTGACGCCCATCGAGACGCACCCGACGGCCTCCATCTGGGTGCGCTACCGCGGCGTGAAGGATCTCGACGGCGTGGAGATCCAGGGGGTCGATTCCGAGGATCCGTTCTGTCGCCGCGTCGTGGCGTCGCGCAGGCTCGCGACGAACCACTACACCGGCTGGGGCTACTGGATCTGGTTCATCCCGCTGCAAGGCGGAGAGACGAGCGTGGGGTTGGTATGGGACACCCGCCTCGTGCAGCCCGAGGGCGCGACACCGCTCGAGAAGCTGACCAATTTCCTGGACGCCAATCCGCTGACGCGAGAGATGCTCGAGCACGCCGAGGCCATCGAGAAGGACTGCCGCTACTACGGCAACCTGCCGTATTTCGTCGATGCGTTCATCGGACCCGGCTGGACGTGCGTGGGCGATGCGGGCGGCTTCCTCGATCCTTTCTACTCGCCGGGCCTCGACCAGATGGCCTTCTCGGTGTACTCGCGGGTCAGCTACATCGTCCAGGCCCTGAAGGGCGCCCCGGCGGACGAGCGAGCCAAGGAATACGAGCTGCACAACACGCGCTACGCCCGTTTCTTCACGTACTTCTACGAGGCGATCTACCGCGACAAGTACTACGTCATGGGCGACTACGACACCATGACGATCGCTTTCCTGATGGACACGTCTCTGTACTATCTCGCGGCGATCCAGCCGGTGTACCGCTGGTCGGCCGAGCGGCTGGCCATCCCGCCGTACTACCAGGACGGCTCCGAGATCGCGTTTTATCCCATGCGCTTCTACAACCGCCGGCTCGTCGCCATCGCCAAGCGCAAGAAGGAGCTGGGCATCTACGGCAACCACAACGCCGGCATGCATCCGGTCTTCGTCGGCTTCTCCCTGCGCAGCTCGGCCTACGTGATGCTGTTCCACGGTGTCCTGCGCTGGTGGAAGGCGGAGCTCGCCAACGCCTGGTCGTACGTGGTTCCTCCGAAGCCGCTCGGCGGCCCGCTCCCGTTCCTGCCTCCGAAGGAGCCCTTGCGCGTCGGCGCGGTGATCGTGCCCACCGCTTGAAGCGTCTCCTTCCGTTCTCGGCCACGCTCGCGCTGCTCGCCCTCTGGCACCTGGC
>JBDSFL010000295.1:0-5318 GCA_039919545.1 Thermoanaerobaculia bacterium
ATGGCTCCCTTCACTTCGGCGCCGTCATCGTGCCTGACGGGGCCGCTCCGGGATCCTGCCCTGTTCTGATCGAGGCCAAGGGCGTCTCGTGGAACTACATGCCCCTGAGCCTGGATCAGCTGACGAGCCCCCGCATCCTGAAGAACGACGCCTCCCGCTTCGTCGTCGTCGTTCCGGGGTTTCGCGGCGAGGTACTGAACTTCGAGGGACGAAGCTTCGTCTCCGAAGGAGATCGCTCTGACGCATGGGACGGCGCCACCGACGATGCTCTCGCCTTCCTCGACGCGGCCCTCTCGGTGACGCCCGAAGCGGACCCCGCGCGGATCGCGGCCTTCGGACGCAGCCGCGGCGGTAGTGTGGCCCTTCTGGCCGCGGCGAGAGACCACCGCATCCGCCGCGTCATCGATTGGGCCGGCCCGTCGGACTGGTTCTCTTTGATGGGTACCGAAGGCTGGACGCAGCGGGAATCGGTCATCGAGGGACTGCGGATCAGATCAAAGGCGCCCGAAGAAGGCGGACAGTTCATCGAGCGATTCCTCGCCAGGGCGATCGCACACACGGCGGACCTTCAGCAGACGCGGCACCGCATGCTCGCGAGCTCGCCCCTCTGGTTCGCGGCCGCGCTTCCGATAACGCTCGCGGCTTATGGAGTCGAGGACGACATGGTGCCGATCCGAAACGGCAAGGAGCTCGCCCGCCTCGGTTACTCGCGGGTCAAACCCCTCTTCCTCGAGGGCGCGGGGCCTGACCTCGATCGAACGGCGTTCGAAAAATCCAGGCTGTTTCTCCTCGACCTGGTGCACTGAGCAGGACCCGGCGATCAGGCCTCACTCGCCGACGAGAGTGAGATGCCGATCGTGATCTCGCCCTGGCGTGCGTGATCGGCTACGCGGCGGGAAGCTCCAGAGCGCGCAGTGTCTCGCTCCGCCCCGTCGACCAGCTCCGAACCCAGCGCGGCACCGCGTCGACGAGGATCAGAACCACGCAGGTCATCATCACCGCCGTGATCGTGGAATTCAGCGTGCCCTTGAACACGTCCCCCGGATTCTTCGGCGACGTCACCATCGGGATGAAGATGTTCTTGATGCTCAGGAGTCCGCCCGCGAGCGTCGTCGTCCCCACGAACGCCATCGGCAGCAGCGTCACCCACGCATACCGGCTCTTCCCCTCGTTGATCAGCACCGTCGTTCCGATCACGAGCGCCACCACGGCCAGTAGCTGGTTGGCGACGCCGAACATCGGCCAGAGCGTCAGGATCGAGCCCGTGTAGATGAAATAGCTCCACCCGGCCACCACGAGGAAGCTCGCCACGACGGTGCCGGGAAGCCAGTCGGTGCGCCCCAGCCGCGGCGAGAAGCGTCCCGCGAGCTCCTGCACGAGGAACCGCCCGATGCGCGTGCCCGTGTCGATCGTGGTGAGCACGAAGAGCGCTTCGAACATGATCACGAAGTGGTAGAAGTAGCTCATGAAGGCGCGCAGCGCCGGCACGTCGCCATAGATCTGCGTGATGCCGACCGCGAGCGAGACACCGCCCCCGGTGCGGCCCGCCAGACGCGGCTCACCCACCAGGGCGGCCAGCTCGGAGAGGTGGCTCGCACCGAGATTCATCTTCTGTGCGAGCGCCGCGAACGCCTCGGGCTTCATGTTGATCTGGAAATAGTCGGCGGGAAACATCGAGCAGGCGGCGATCAGCGCCGTCACGCCCACCAGGCTCTCCATCAGCATCGCGCCGTACCCGATGGCCCGCGCCTGCGATTCGCGCTCGATCATCTTGGGCGTGGTGCCCGAGGCCACCAGCGCGTGGAAGCCCGAGATCGCCCCGCACGCGATGGTGATGAAGACGAACGGAAAGAGCGGTCCCGCGACGATGGGCCCGCCACCGTGGATGAACTGGCTGAAGGCGGGCGCCTTGATCACGGGACGGATCAGCAGCACCGAGCCGACGATGAGCGCGATCGTCCCCACCTTCATGTAGCTCGACAGGTAATCGCGGGGGCACAGCAGCATCCACACCGGCAGCACCGAGGCGATGAAGCCGTAGATGGCGATCGACGTCGTGATGCCGTGCTCACTGAGCATGAAGTAGCGGGCCAGGTGCGCCCACGGATGGCCGGGCTGGAAGAGCGCTCCCAGGATGACGGTCAGGATGAGCGCGGAGACGCCGAGGGCCGAGGCCTCTCCGACGCGTCCGGGACGGATGCGATAGAGATAGAGACCCATGGCGAGCGCGATGGGAATCGATGCCGCGATGGTGAACGTTCCCCACGGGCTCTCGGCAAGCGCCTTCACGACCACGAAGCCGAGCACCGCGAGCGCCACCACGATGATGAACAGGATGGCGATCATGGTGATGAGCCCGCTCGCGGGGCTCACCTCCTCCCGCGCGATCTGCGCGAGCGAACGTCCGTTCCGGCGAATCGACGCGGACAGGATGATGAAGTCCTGCACGGCGCCGCCCAGGCAGACGCCGAAGACGAGCCACAGGAGCCCGGGCAGGTAGCCGAACTGCGCCGCGAGCACCGGCCCGATCAGCGGCCCTGCTCCCGAGATCGCGGCGAAGTGATGCCCCCAGAGCACGAAGCGGTTCGTCGGATGGTAATCGTGGCCGTCGTTCAGGCGATGCGCCGGCGTGACGCGTGCATCCGAGAGGCCCACCACCTTCGTCGCCAGGAAATGGCTGTAATAACGGTAGAAGACGGCGTAGACACCCAAGGCGCCGAGCATCAGCCAGAACGCATTGATCTTCATCGGCTCCCTTCAGGTCACATCGGCGCCATGAGGCGGGCGATCTCGGAGATCGAGAGCAGATCCGAGACCTGCGCCACCAGATTCACCAGCCCGGTGGCCCCGCCGTAAATTGCGGCGGCGAGAATCCCGAGCGCCAGCGGCGAGCGATCGGTGCGCGCCGGCATCACCACGTAGAGCGCGCCGTAGAGCCCCGCCAGCATCGGGCAGAGGTGCCGCATCTGGAACCCGAGTCCGCGCGCCCCCATGGCGGAGACCACGAGAAGCGTGAGCCCCATCCAGACGAACGGCATCGCGAGCCGGAAGCTCGTGATGCGTCGCCAGTGCACGATGGCGAGGATCACCAGCAGCGGAAACACGGGCTGCACCACGGTCAGCTGGAAGAAGTAGTAGAGCGCCGGCCGGTTCGCGATGGCGCGCAGGAACGGGTAGTGCTGCAGCGACCACGCATCGGGGTTGATCCAGCCCGGGATCAGCACGCCGTACCTCGCCAGGAAGACTCCGAACCAGGGGGCCACGATGAGGGTGAACGGGACGAAGCCCCACAGGATCGCCTGCTGCCGCTCGCGCTTCTCCTTCAGCTCGAAGAAGACGAGCAGGAAGAGCACGGGCGCGAGAAGCACTCCAGTGAGCTTCGTCATGGTGGCGAGGCCGAGGAAGACTCCTCCCGCGGCAAGCCAGCCCATCCGCTTGCGCCGCAACCCGAGCAGGAATAACGCCGCGGCCATCCCACCGAATCCCGCCAGCAGCGAGTCCATCCAGAGACGACGCGAGAGGAACAGCAGGATGGGGTCGAGCGCGATCGCGACGATCGGAATCCAGTAGCGCGGCAAGAAGGGCGCGACCTCGTCGTCGCCCTCCCGCCGCAGCGCGAAGCCGAGCAGCCCGACCGCCACGATGGCGAGGAAGTGCCCCAGCCACGGCACCATCACGGCCGCCTGGTGCGCGTCGGCCATCACGAACGGGACGAGCAGGAACGGGAAGAGAGGCGGGTGATGGAAGAGCGGCTTGTCGTACATGCCGGGCGACAGCGTCTTCAAGACCTCCGTCCCCTGCAGCGAGTAGCGCCCCGTGTTCACGAGATTTCCGGCGAGCTGCCAGTAAACCTGCTCGTCCGGCTCGGTGTGCGGCAGGTCGTAGATGAACAGCTTCAGGAGCAGCGCGAGGAGAATGCAGATCGCGACGACGGCCGTCGCCTCGAGCGCCTGCCGAGCGCTGGAAGCGGCTGGCTCGGCGGCCGCGGGCGTCGCTCGTTCGGCCTCGGCCTCTGGCGGCCGGGTGCGCTTGGACCGGGTTATGCTCATCGGGCAGTCGATCTCATGCGGCGCAGGCTGCCCTAACCTCCGACTGGAAGGCAAGCTCGACGATGATTCAAAGCGGAGCGGCCCTGGATTCCGGGGACTGTGAATCCTTACGTGGCGTTGCCCTCAGGTGCCGCGCGCTGACGAAGCGGTTCGACGACGTGCTGGCCGTGAACGGCCTCGACCTGGCGGTGCAGGCGGGCGAGTGCTTCGGGCTGCTCGGGCCCAACGGGGCGGGAAAGACGACGACGATCGAGATCCTCGAGGGGCTCACCGATCCCGATTCCGGCGACGTCGAGATCCTGGGGACGAACTGGAAAAAAGGGGGGCGCGAGCTGCGCGAGCGAATCGGCATCTCGCTCCAGGAAACGCAGCTGACCGAGAAGCTGACCGTGGGCGAGACGCTGCGCCTCTTCCGTTCGTTCTACCGCAAGGGGCGCGATCCGGTCGAGGTGCTGGCTCAGCTCTCCCTCGATGAAAAGCGCGATGCGCGCGTGGGCAAGCTCTCGGGAGGCCAGAAGCAGCGGCTCGCCGTGGCGTGCGCGCTCGTGGGCGATCCGGAGATCCTGTTCCTCGACGAGCCGACCACGGGCCTCGATCCGCAGAGCCGCCTCGAGCTGTGGGAGCAGGTGACGCGCTTCCGGGCGGGCGGCGGCACCGTGCTCTTGACGACCCACTACATGGACGAGGCCGAGCGCCTGTGCGACCGCGTGGCCATCGTTGACCACGGCCGCGTCATCGCGCTCGGCGCGCCGTCGGAGCTCATCGCTTCGCTCCACGCGGCGAACGTCGTCGAGTTCCAGTCGGAGCCGACGCTCGGGGAAGAAGTGCTGCGCGCGCTGCCCGGCGTCACCGAGTTCCGACTTCGCGGCCCCAACTGGTCGCTTTCGGTCGGCTCGCTCGTCGAGACCGTTCCCCGCCTGCTCGCGGCCGTGGAGCAGGCCGGCGCCAGACTCGTCCACCTCTCCACGCATCGGGCCACCCTGGAAGACTTGTTCGTCTCGCTGACGGGCCGCGAGCTGCGCGATGTCTAGCTCCCGCTCTCTCATGCCGCGCTCGGCTCTCGTCGAGCTCACGATCTGCCGGACGAAGGAGTTCATTCGCGAGACCGAGGCCGTCTTCTGGGTCTTCGTCTTTCCGTTCCTCCTCTGCTTCGCGCTCGGCCTGGCCTTTCGCGACAAGCCCGCCGACCGCATCCCGGTCGGCGTGCGCGAGGGCCCCGGTGCCGCCGAGCTGCTGGCCCGGCTCTCCGCCTCCCCCGTCCTCCTGGCG
>JBDSFL010000371.1:0-5238 GCA_039919545.1 Thermoanaerobaculia bacterium
CAGGATCCCCAGAAGCGCGTGCTCCTGTCGATCTCCGGGCATGGCGACGAGCTCGAGATCGTGGTGGGAGACGAGGGGGCCGGCTTCGATCCGCAGCAGCTGGCCGATCCGCTCGCCCCGGAGAATCAGCTCAAGACCTCGGGGCGCGGCATCTTTTACATCAAGACCTTCATGGACGATGTCTCCTTCTCCCGTGGGGACGCAGGGGGTACCGTCTTGACGATGAAACGGAATCTGAAACTCGAGAGAAAGTCGAAGGGAGCAGTGAAGCCATGAAGACGAATGTCGTGACGCGGGATGCCGGGGACGTGAAAGTGATCCAGCTCAAGGGAAAGATCACCATCGGCGCCGGAGACCTCCAGATGCGAGAGGCCATTCACGGTTGCCTCGACAGCGGCTGCAAGAAGATCCTGGTGGACATGAAAGAAGTCACCACGATCGACTCCTCCGGAGTGGGCGAGCTGGTGGGCTGCTACACCACGGCGATGCACAAGGGCGCGAAGCTCAAGCTCATGAACCTGCCTCCGAAGATCACGGACGTGCTCACGGTGACGCAGCTCATCACCGTGTTCGACGTCTACGAGAACGAACCGGAAGCCATCGCCAGCTACTAGGTTCTCGGCGCTCGGGAACGAAGAGGGGGGATCATCGATCCCCCCTCTTCTCGATTTCAGGCGCGCCTACTTCTCGAAGGAGAGGTCGGTCCAGTGGACGGGCGGCGGGAGCAGGTACGCCCGCATGCCGCGCACGTTCGGCTGGTGTACCACGAAGCCGCGGTTGTGGAAGAGGAAGACGGCCGGTGCTTCGGTCTGGATGAGACGGTTCAGCTCGCGGTAGATCTCCTCGCGCTCCTTACCGTCGGTCGCCCGCGCGCCGCGCTCGACCAATCGGTCCACCGCGTCGTTCTGATAGCCGATCTCGGCCACGTCCTCGGTCTGCGAGTAGAAGAGCGAGTTGAAGAACGTGTCCGGGTCGGGAAAGTCGGCGAACCAACGCGTGAGCCGCAGATGGGGATAGTCGCCGCGCCGCTTGCGCGCGGTCATCTCCTCGCCCGTGAGCACCTCGAGATCCACCTTCACTCCCACGCTCTCGAGGTCCGCGATGATGCCGGCCATCGGGTTCCTCGGGTCTTTCGCGTCTTTCGGGCTCAGCCAGGTGGAGACCGTGACGCCTTCGGGATGACCCGCCTCGGCCAGCAGCGTGCGCGCTTTCTCCGGATCGTAACGATACGGCCGCAGGTTCTGGTCGTGTCCGAGCAGATGCGGCGGGAGGATGGACGCGGCCAGGACGGTGAGGCCCGAGAAGAGCTTCTCGTTCAGCTTGTTGCGGTCGATGGCGTGGTTCAACGCCCGGCGGACGCGCACGTCGTTGAGCGGGGCCCGATCGCAGCGCAGACCGAGGTAGGAGGTGTGGAGCTGCACGCTGGAATCGATGTAGGGACGCCACGTGGGGTCGGCCATGAGGCGCGCGGCCTCTGGATACGGGATGTCCCAGATGACGTCGAGCCGGCCGTCGAGGAAGCGCTGAAACACTCCGGCCTCCGAGTCCTCGGTGAGGTCGAGGTCGACGCCGTCCAGCGCCACCTGAGCGCGGTCGCGGTAACCGTCGAACCGGTCGAACTTGGCCGTCTTGCCGAAGCGGATCTCGCGCGGGATGAACGCCCCGGTGCCGCTGGGGGAGAGCTTGGCCTTGGTGCGGTTCTGCAGCGAGGGGGGCACGATGGTGACGTCGGGAAGAGTGAGCAGCTGGAGGAAGAACGGAAGAGGCCGCTCGAGCCGGAACCGCACGGTGGAAGGGTCCGGAGTCTCGATTCCCGTGACCGTGCTCGCGTTACCGGCGCGGAAATCGGTCGCGCCCAGGATCACGTCGAACACGCCCGCGAGCGGGGCCTCGAGCGCCGGCGAGAGATAGCGTTCGAACGAGGCGCGCACCTCCGAGGCGGTGAGGACTCCCCCCTCGTGGAACATCACACCTCGGCGCAGATGAAACGTGAAGAGCGTGCCGGTGGGGTCGATCTCCCAGCGGTCGGCCAGCTCGGGCAGGATGCGCGTCCCCTCGGCGAAGCGCACCAGGTTCTCGCCCCAGGTTTTCACGAGCACCGTGAGCGGGATCGTGGTGGCGAAGGCGGGGTCGAAATCCTCCACGTCGAGGTACCGGAGCGCCGCGCGGATCCGGCCTCCCGGGGCTGGCGCGGGGAAATGGAACACCGACGCGCGCTCTTTCAGCAAGAGCGATTCCTGCTCGAGAGCCTGCGCGGTCTGATTCATCGAGGTGGCCGCGAACGCGTTCTGGGCCGTGCCGCGGCGGATCCCCTCCATCGATCGCACGACGGCCGACGAACCCTCGGCCAGAGTGGCCGTGGCCTCGGCGATGGCATCGACCGTGGAGGTGACGCGCTCCATCGAGGTCAGCAGCGCGCGGCTGCCGGTGGCCTGCTCCTGCATGGCGCGCGAGACCTGCTCGGTCGACTCGCGCACGCGGTCGGCCCGCATGCCCACGCCGTGCGCCGTCTCCACCTGACCGCGGGTCGCGCGGAAGATGAGGCCCACCTCTTCGGAGACGCGCGCGCTGGCCTCCGAGACGCGCGCGACCTCGAGGGTCTGCTGTGCGGCGGCTGCGGCGATTCCTTCCGACGATTTCTTCGATTCGCTCGCGAGCCGGAGAATGTCTCCCAGGGTGCCGTCGGCGGTGAGGGCGAGGTCGACCCCTTCGTCGGCACGGCGCCGCGCGTCCGAAAGGAGCCCGCGCACGCCGTCCACGCCGCCGCGCACGGCGGCCACGAGCCCACGCACCTCTTCCGTCGAGAGCGCGGTGCGATCGGAAAGATCGCGGATGTCTTCAGCGACGACGGAGAACGCGCGGCCGCTCTCGCCCGCCTGCGCCGCGATGATCGAGGCGTTCAAGGCCAGCAGGTTCGTCTCGCCGGCGATCTCCTCGATGACGCGGAGGATCTCGCCGATGCGCTGCGAGCGTTCGCCGAGGATCGACGCGGCTTCGGACGCGCCGCCGACGGCCTCGCGAATGGCGTTCATGCCCTCGACCGTGCCGCTCACGGCGAGCTTGCCCGAGCCGGCGGCTTCGGAAACGCGCTCGGCCAGGCGCGCCGCGGTCTTCGTCTGACGGTCCGTCTCGAGCGCCGCCTCCCGGATCGAGGCTGTGGCCCGAGCCGTTTCTTCGGCGAGTCCCGACAGGTTCTCGACCGACGCCGCCACCTCGTTGAGGGAGGTGAGCATCTCGGCGAGCGCCTTCGTCGTCTCGTCCACGAACGTGCGCAGCCCCTGCGTGCTCTGGGAGACCTCGGTGATGGACGCGGACATCTCGTGGAGCGAAGCGCCTGCGTTCTCCGCCGCACCCGCCAGCTCTTCCATCGAGCCGCGGAGCGAGCTGATGGCCACGTCGGTGCTCTCGATGGCGACGGCCGTCTCCTCGGCACGGGCCGTCTGCAGGACCACCGCCTGGGAGAGGTCGCGGCTGCGCGAGGTCAGCTCGCGTGCGACGCCCGAGACGGCGCCGGCCAGCCTGACGAAGGAGGCGAGGATGCGCTCCATCTCGACGAGCAGGCCGTGGAGCGCGCTCGCCAGCTCGGGGTCGCCGGAACGGGCGAGCTCCTTGCGGCCCAGCGTCAGGTCGCCCGCGGCGGTGCGATACAGCGCGTCGCGCGTCGATTCCCGCGCCCGGCGCTCGATCATCTGCACCCAGCGTGTGCCGATGGCCACGATGGAGGTCGTGACGAGCCCGGCGGCGATGAGGCGGCTGCGCGTGGGGACCGGACCGATCGCCAGCGCCGCGAACATCAGGAGCACGGCGGCGGCCGGGACATAGGACCATGCCCGAAAGCGGCGCCGCAACGGCGCGTTCGAGCTCATGACTGGCATGGGCTGCGATGCTACACTTTTTGTGGTCCACCGCTCGCGTGTCTGACGCTCTCGACCGATTCCTGTCCGGGGTGAAGCACGCGGTCGACGCGCGGCTGCCGGTGCTCGTCTCCGGGGATCTGGCGGCCGGCGGCACCGAGCGCGACCCGCTGCCGCCTGCCGTGAGGGAAGCGCTCGTCTCGCCCGGCAAGCGCGTGCGCCCCGGCCTCGTGTATCTCGCGGGAGAGCTCTTCGGCGCACCACGCGCGCGGCTGCTCGACCCGTCCTGCGCGGTGGAGATGATCCACGCCGCGTCGCTGGCGCTGGACGATCTCCCCTCGATGGACGACGCGCTCCTGAGGCGCGGCCGCGCGGCGCTGCACGTGACGCACGGCGAGGACATCGCGATCCTCGCGGCGGTGACGCTCCTGACGCGCGCGTTCGGTGTGCTGGCGGACGCGGGACTACGGGCGGCGCGCGACCACGCCGGGGTCTCATCGACGCACGCGCTGGACCTGGTGTCGCGGCTCGCCGAGGCCACGGGTCTCACCGGGCTCGCCTCGGGGCAGGCGCTCGACCTGAAGACGGGGGAGAGCGACGCGAGCTTCGATCGGCTCGAGACGATTCATGCGCGCAAGACGGGGGCGCTCTTCGTGGCCTCCGCGGAGTTCGGCGCGGTGCTGGGCGGCGCGCGGGAGAAAGAGCTCGCCGCGGTGCGGTCGTACGCGAAGAACGTGGGCCTGGCTTTCCAGATCGTCGACGATCTTCTGGAGCGGGCGCCGTCGGAGCAGACGGGGAAGGAAGCGAAGCGCGCGCCGGCGCCGAGCTTCGTCCGGCACGTGGGACGGGAAGGCGCTCGCCGCCTCGTCGAGGAGCTGACCGAGCATGCGGTTGAAGCGACCGCGGGCTTCGGGGGGAAGGGAATTCTCCTCGCGGACTTTGCCCGGATGCTTCGCGACCGGAGGACCTAGCACTCGGAGGGTTGCTCTTGCTGGAGACGCCCGTCGGAAGGGGGTGCCCTTCCGGGCGAGCGGCGCGGTCTGCCCGCGCCTCGTGTCCGGAGATGCCCTGTCGTTGTTGGCTGCCTCATGGTCTCGGCAGTGCATCTCCTCCCAAGGTCGCCGGAAGGACACCCCCTTCCGACGGGCTCTTGGTCTTCGCCTTTTCGTTTCGTCCGGCTTGCTCACAACCTGTGTGCGCGTTTCGACACCGCCCCGTGCCCGGAGATCGGCGTTCGCCGAACGCGCCGCGCAGTCGATACGAGAGAGGTCATCGCGGCGCTCTCGAGCTCCTTGCTGAACTCTCATCTCAGCCGCCAGATTCCCGTGGCGCAAGGAACTCTAGGAGGCTGGTGTCAAACGGCGTGGGCCGCGCGGGTGGGTCT
>JBDSFL010000390.1:0-9750 GCA_039919545.1 Thermoanaerobaculia bacterium
CCTGTTTCGGCTCAGCCGCTCTTCCCGATCCCTTTCGTCGTCCAGCATCAAGTCGTGCAGTCGGGCGCCGAGGGAGAGGAGTTCAGGTCCGATCCGGTCACGGATTCCTACGGAGGGTCGTGGCTCGTCTCGGAGCGTGCGAACGGGAGCCGGATGGTGATCGACTTCGCTCGTCGCGAGATGACGGAGATCGATCCCGCGAAAGGGACGTACTGGACGCTCTCGTTCAGCCGCATGGGCGAGCTTCGGCAGCGCATCGAACGTGCGGAGGGTGGCGGCACGGTCGCGCTTCGAGCCGCACTGTCTAGCTCTCGAGACCGCGTGACCGAGATCAGGATCGAAGACGTCAGCGATGCAAGCTCGCCAGCTCGTTCGGCTCTCAACGCTTCCAGCAGGGCCGGAGTTCGCCACCTTCGTGCCGCTTCCGGTGCGACATCCATCGACGTCTGGCTCGACAGCCGCGTGAAGTTGACCAAGGAGGCCCGGACCGCTCTCAAGTCCCTCGAATCGGAGGCGCTTGGTCGCACGGGTCCGGCCAAAGGGGACGCGACCGCTGGAGAGCTTCTTCAAGCAGCGCGCGAGAATGGCGACGGCGCCTTCCCGGTGCGCACGCGACGCTCGGTCTCGCCTCGGGATCCAGCATCGGGAGGCGTTCTCGAAGACGAGGTGACGCGTCTCGAAGTCATCCCGGCATTCCCCCAGAAGCTCGTCTCTCCCGGGCCCGGCTTCAAGCGTGTCCCGAGCCCGCTCGAAGCGATGGCTTCATTCGCAGAGGATGAGGCTTCGATTCGCTCGACGGGGAGCCCCCGATGAAACGCTCCTTCGTTCGGGCGCTTCTGGTGCTTGCCTCGGCGGTCGCTCTCCTGGTTCCCGGATTGGCCTCGGCGCAGGACCCCTTCGCCATCACGCCGACGCTCCACAAGCAGGCGGTCTTTGCTTGCGGTGACCTGGGCTTCAATGGAAACGCTGGAACCGTCGACTCGTTCGGCGCCACGACGTCCACCGCACCCTCGAATCAGGGACACATCGTCACGAACGGAAACATCACGCTGAACGGTTCGGTCGTGATCACCGGGAATGCCACCGCGGGTCCCGGAAAGATCATCTCGCTCAACGGCAACTCGACGATTTCCGGAACACGCTCGTACGCGACGACTAACGCGAATTGTGTTCCGATCGACCTCGCCGGCCTCGGGAATCAGGTTCGCACGGCAAACGACAACGCGCGAATTCCACACACGGCCAAGGGGAACGATCCGCTGTCGGGTGCGAGCCGCACGGATTTCTCCATGAACGGGAACGACACGATCACTCTTCCGGCAGGAACGTACTTCTTCACGTCCTTCAGTATCGGGGGCAATTCGACGATCAACACGGCGGGTGTCGTCAAGATCCTCTGTACGGGAAGCGCTTCCATCTATGGCGGCGCCGACGTCAACACCGTCGGGAACCCTTCCAACATGCGCATCTGGATCTCCGGCACTGCATTCGGACTCAAAGGGAGCTCCACGTTGAAGGGCTTCGTTTACGCCCCGAACGGTGCCGTCGACGTGGACGGCGGGAGCCGGGTGACGGGGGCTATCTTCGCGAAATCGGTCACGCTGAGCGGGAATTCCCGCATCACACGCGCCATCGACGACGCTCCGCCGAGCATTTCCATCACGTCTCCGTTGGCTGGCGAGCATGTGACCAATATTTCCGCTGTCCTCGTCAAAGGGGCGGCCCTCGACAACGAGACCATCGTGACGGTGACCGTGAACGGAACGTCCGTTCCGGTCGGCACCGATGGTTCGTTCAGTACGACCGTCAACCTGTCCGGGGTGACGCCTCCGGAAATCGTCGCGGTAGCTACGGACGGCGGCGGGCAGACGGCCACGAAGCGGGTCACGGTCTGTCTCCCCGCTCCTGTAGCGACCCTTCTCTCGCCCGTCTCTCCCACGAAGACGCGGCTCGCGACACTCTCGGGGAACTGCGGCGCTGCGACGGGGGTGACGATCGCGATGGGTACCGGCACGGCCGTTCCGGCGACGGTGACGACTGGCACGGGCACCTTCACGCTCTCCGGGTTCGACCTCGGGGCGGACGGTGATCACGCGCTATTCATCACGGCTTCGAACTCGTGCGGCTCCACGACGAGCACGGCCTTGATTTCTCTCGACACCGTACCGCCCGTCATCTCCATCGACAGCCCCCGGCCCGGCGCCTTCCTGGGCTCGTCGCCGATCCCCGTCAGCGGAACGGCTGTGGATGCTCATCCGGGCAGCGTCACGGTCAACGGCGTTCCGGCGATCGTGTCCGGGAACCAATTCAACGCAGCGGCCGTCTCCATCCCGGAGGGATCCTCATCGATCGTGGTCGTCGCGAAAGATGCTCTCGCGCAGAGTTCGAGTGCTTCCGTCTCCGTGACGCTCGATAGCGCTGCGCCGACAGTGACGATCAACACACCTCAAAGCGGTGAAGTCGTCAGTGCCCCATTCATCACGGTGACCGGAACCGCGGACGATCCGAATCTGGACAGCGTCAAGGTCAACGGAAAGCCCGGGATCATCACCGGCACGACGTTCAGGGTCGAGAATCTCTCCCTGATCGAGGGGGCCAACTCGCTCATCGCCACGGCAATCGACAAGGCAGGACATCCAGGTCTTTCCCAGCCAACGAGCGTGTCGCTCGACACCCTGCCCCCTGCGGTAGCCATCGACGGCGCTTCATTGGCCGCCGTCACCAAGAGCGACAAGGTCACCGTGACGGGGACTGCGTCCGATCCGCATCTGAAATCCGTGACCGTGAACGGAATGCTGGCCGTCATCAACCTGGCAAATGGCACGTTCACGGCGGTCGACGTCCCTCTTCCGCTCGAGGGAAACAACCAGCTCGTCGCGCGTGCGACCGACATCGTCGGCCACGCGGCGAACTCCGATCCGCCGGTCACGATCAGCCGCGACACCCAGGCGCCGATCGTAGCGATCACCTCTCCGGCCGTGAACGACAAGGTCGCGAATGCGACGCTCATGGTGCGCGGGACGGTCTCCGACGCGCATCTCGGAGACGTCAGAGTCGGCAACACCGTCGCGCAGGTATTGCCGAACGGCACCTGGATCGCGGACAACGTGCCCGTCGCAGAAGGCGAAGTGCCGCTCGTTGCCACCGCCACAGACGCGGTGTCGAACGTCGGCACATCGGCGTCCGTTCTGATTTCCGTCGATTCCATATCGCCCGTCATCAGGATCGACGCTCCCGCCAACGCGCTCTTCGGAGCCGCGGTTGCGACGGTGACCGGTACGGTCACGGACGTGCATCTCCAATCGGTCACCGTGTCCGGCGTGCCCGCGACGGCCATTGGGGGGATCTTCTCCGCCGAAAACGTGCCTCTCACCGAGGGGCGTCAGGAACTCAGGGCAATCGCGCTCGATAGCTTCGGGCACCAGACGATCTCTGACCCCGTGATCTTCGAGCGCGACACCGTACCTCCCTCGATTTCGATCGATGCGCCGTCGGCGACCTGCCTTCCGGTCGGCCTCGCGACGACGATCTCCGGCACGTACGGCGATCTCCATGCAGCGGGAGCGAGCCAGGTGGCCGTCCACGTGAACGTGGCGTCCACGAACGGCACCACCACGGGCTTTGACGCCACTCTCGACGCCGCTGGCCGGGGCTGGTCGGTGCCGAACGTGGACCTGGGCTCGATAGACGGATTCGCGAGCATCACGGCGATCGCAACCGATGCCGTCGGGCAGACCGCCCGGGCCGCGCGAAGCGTTCGAATGGATGCCACCGTGCCGATCGTCCAGATCCTTCTCGACGGAGGCATCTTCC
The DNA here is from genome assembly GCA_039919545.1 of Thermoanaerobaculia bacterium. Taxonomy (GTDB): domain Bacteria; phylum Acidobacteriota; class Thermoanaerobaculia; order UBA5066; family UBA5066; genus JBDSFL01. The sequence goes on from JBDSFL010000390.1 coordinate 3,814, forward strand.
CGGGAAGCGGAGCGGGCCCGGTCGTCCCCGCAGGCGAGCAGCCCGCGCTCTTCAACCGCACGATCCTGCCGCGCACCCTGGTTGCCGATGGTGCCTCGAGCGCGCCGCCTCCGGCCTCGCTCACTCTCGACGGAGCGCCGTTTCAGGAGGGAACGCCGATCGCGACGGAAGGGACGCACACTCTCGTCGCTCATGCCGTGGACTGTGCGGCGCACGATGGCGCGGCTCACGCGAGCTTCACCCTCGATCTGACCGCGCCGAAGCTGACCTCCACGACTCCGGTCGAAGGGGCGAAGCTGGGATCGGCCGTCACCTCATTGTCCGGAACCTCGGATGCGGACCTGCTGAGCGCTTCGGTGAATGGAAATGCGGCGAGCGTGACTGCCCAGAGCGGCGTCTTCACGCTCACGCCGTTCCCCTGGAAGGAAGGGCTGAATACCGTCTCGATCGAGCTCGTGGATCGCGCCGGCAATCGGGCCGCCTTCACGCGCACGTTCACGGTGAAGACTCTCGCCCCTGCGATCGAGATTCTCGAATCGGGCGTGCCGATCCGCAGCGGATCGGTTTTCTTTCGTGCTGTCACGGCCACCGTTCGCTCGAACGACGATGAGGTCACCGTCGACTCCACGCTGAACGGGGCGCCTTACGTCAGCGGCTCAACCATTCCTGGCCCCGGCGACCAGACGCTCGTGGCGACAGCCTCCGATTCGTTTGGTCACTCGTCGCCGACCTCGACCATCAGGTTCAAGATCGATCTCTCATCGGCTCCCACGGTTGCAATCACCACGCCCGCGGATCAGGCCGTGGTCCCCTCCGCTGTGACCGTGACCGGCACGGCGAGCGCCTCGGCGGTCAGCGTCTCCGTGAACGGCAGGACGGTGATTCCCGCGGCCGGCGCCTGGACCGTCGCCGACCTGGCGCTGGAACCCGACGTGCCAAATGAGATCGTCGCTGTCGCAAGAGACGCCGAAGGGCGCACCGCGTCCGACTCTCGATCGGTGATCGTTCGCGGCTCCGGCCCGACGATCCTCATCCTATCGCCCTCCGACGGAACTCGTACCAATCGCAAGAAGATCGATGTCTCTGGCGCCGTCGTGGGTGGTTCTTCCTTCACGGCAGACGGCACCGTCGTCGTCGGAGGTGTGTCGATCCGACTGGATGCGACTGGCGCGTTCCGCGCGAAGGATGTTCCGCTCTTCGAAGGGGCCAACACGATCACGGCCTCCGCTACCGACAAGCAGGGTAGGACGAGCCCCGCTTCCGTCACCGTCGTCGCCGACCTGACGTCGCCGATCGTCTTGATCCTTGCGGATGACCAGCCCCTGGCCGACAACGCCAGCTTCAGCCGCTCATTCGTTCTTCGGGTCGAAGCGACTGATGGCGCAAATGCGGCACCCGTTCCTCTCGTCCGACTGGATGGGCAGGACCGTGGGGCGACGAGCGGCGTGCTGTCGTTCACGGTTTCCGAGCCAGGCGGGCACATCGTGTCCGTGATCGTTCGGGACACCGCTGGGAATGAGACGAGATCCGAGCGCAGCTTCGTGCTCGACCAGGGCGGCTGCTCCCTGAGCGAGCTTGAGCCCGCGAATGGCTCAGCGGTTCATGACGCGAAGGTCACGATCCACGGGCACAGCGGAACGGCCACGGCGATCACGATCCGCGTGCCGAACGCGGGGACGAATCCCGTCACGTTCCAGGATTTCACGGCTCAGCTCGCGGACGGCACATTCGCCGCCGGAGACGTTCCTCTTCCGATCCTTGGAGACAACGCGCTCGAAGTTGTCTGCCTTGACGCGGTCGGCCAGACCACGACGACCCCGTTGCAGCTCCGGCGAATTTCGGCCGATGCGGGTCCGTTGGTGCAGGTGACCTCGCCCGTCAACGGAAGCCGGACGAAATTGCCGACCATTGCCCTGCTTGGGACGGTCTCCGACGCCACGGCCTCCGTGTTCGTCAACGGTTCGCCGGCCACTGTGATTGCCTCGACCGGCTCCTTCAATCTGAACGCCGTTCAGCTCGTCGAAGGGCCGAACGTTCTGGGCGTGCAGGCACGCGATCGTTACGGACGCATCGGAACGGCCCGACTGGTGGTCGAGCTGGATTCCACGGCTCCGAAGGTGCAGATCACCTCTCCCTCGAACAACACGCTCATCGGTCCTGCGGCATCTTCCGCAGCCACGGTCGACGTGACGGGTCTCGTCGAGATCGAGAACGAACCGAACCTGCAAAGAGTGGTCGTGTCGAGCGCAGTCGGGAGCGTCACCGCGACGCTGGACGCCGTCACGGGAGCCTTCTCGGCAATCGGTGTACCGCTGAGCATCAGCGCCGGATCGGCGACGCCGCAGACCATCACCGCCACAGCCACCGACTCGCTTGGCCAGGCCGGGGTCAGCGGCGTGAAGGTCTTCTTCGACCCGAGCGGCCCCGCGCTTCGTCTCGCTCAGCCGGTCGACAACACCAGCGTCACGGAGACCTCCGGTTCCAGCATCCCAGTCGTCGGAGACGTGTGGGCAACGGAGGGCGCGCAGCTAAGCCTCAACGGAGGGGGCTTCGATCCGAGCTCCTTGACATGGGCAGCCGCAGGAGGCGGGGACCTGCGAAAGCACGCCCATTTCAGCCTGAGCGTTCCCGTTCCGAGCGAAGACGGCCCCGTCACGATCCTGGCGCGCGTCGAGCAGCTGGGCGGCAAGTTTGCCAATGACCGCCGCCTCCTCGCCAAAGACACGAGCGCGCCCACCGTCGTCGAGATCTCGCCGGCCGAGGGTTCGCGAACGGTCGACCCGAACGCTCAGCTGCTTGTTCTCTTCAGCGAGACCGTAGCCAAGGCGAGCCTGAGAGCCGCCAATGGACTGACGCTCATTCGGATTTCCAGCGGCAACCCGGTCGTCGGCACGATGGCGATCGCGGGCTCTGCGGTGGCCTTCGTCCCTGGCGCGGCGCTCGAGCGGGGAGAGATCTATAAATTCCGGGCGGGCACGGCCATCACCGATCTCGCGGGCCATCCGCTTGCGGCGGCGAAGGAGGTCAGCTTCACGGTTGCACTGTCTCCCACCGACGCCGCGCCGGTGCTCGATCCCATCGCGGCCGTGCTCTGCGGCACGTCGCTCGTCGTGAGCGGCACCGCCGTGCCGGGGTCCACGGTTCGTGTGCGCGACGAGGAGCTCTCGTTCAGCGGCACCACCGATGCCGCGGGGCATTTCAAGGTCACCATCTCGCTTTCGGGCTCGGGCTTCCATCACATCCATGCCGAGTCCATTGGCCACGACGGTTCTACGAGCCCGGAGGCGTCAGCGCTCTTCCGTGTCGACTGCAGCGCGCCCACCGTCGTCGCGTACGGCTTCGATCGGATCACGGGACGCATCAGCGTGACGTTCAGCGAGCCGATGACGGCGTCGTCCCTCACGGTCGGATCGGCTGCTAGCGCTATCCGCATCTCCGATGCCGAAAACGCGTCACGAACTCCGCAGTCCGCAAACGTCACTCTCTCGGCGAGCGGTCTCGTCGCCGTTCTCGAGCTCGAGAGCGCCCAGAGCGCGTGGTGGCGCACGAAGTCGGTGCGATTCGAGGTGGGCGCCCCGGCCGCGGACGTCAGGGGCAATCAAATGCTCGCGCGATTCGAGACCATCTTCTTCCTGGGAGGGGGCTCGGGCGATCTCGCGGGCAGCTTTCTTTCTGGAGAGGTTTACGACGACGAATCGGGGAGGCCTCTCTCTGGCGTCGACGCGCTTCTCTTCGCATCCGGCTCTTCGCTTCCGGGAAGCTCGTCGATCGCCTCCGCACCGTTCGGTTCGGCGGTTTCGGACGCCCGGGGTCGATTCGGGTTCGCAGGAGACATAGCCGCGGGACGGTACGCACTCGTTCTTTCTCGCAGCGGCTATACCCGCGTCGTTCGGCGCATTCCGCTCGAGCCGTCGACCGGTGCCGTACCGTTCGACAGCCGTCTCACGCAGCTGGCTCCCGCGTCGGGCACCTTGTCGACCTCCTCGGCAGCGACCATCGCGGGATCGCAGGGCTCATCGCTCGTGCTCTCCACGGACGCCAACGCCATCGCGTCGGGAGCGAGCCTCGCCGTGCAGCTGACGCGCCTTTCCGGACAAGGGCTCCCGGAGCTGCTGCCGCTGGGATACACGCCGCTCTCTGCCGCGAATGTCGCCCTTGCAAACAGCACGACTCATGCTGAGGTCTTCGCAGATTTCAGCGCGACGGCCAACGCCAAGCTCACCGTTCCCCTTCCCGTCGGAATCGCGGTTGGCGCTCCGCTCATCGCCGTTCGGTACGACCTCAGCGCGGGGGTCTGGATCACTCTCCCAGCACCTCAGCAGGTCGGAACCATCAGTGCGCCACTCGAAGCGATCTCCATTCCAGGTCCCGGCACGTTCGCGATCGTGGTCGCCGATACCGACGATGCGATCAAGCCTCCCGCCATCGCTGCTGGAGCCGGAGTCGTGCTCGTCGGTTCTTCGCTTCCGACGAATCTCCCGGCTCTGATCGGGACAATCACCCTCGATCCACCGGTGGTCGCCCCGACGAGTCGGTCCACCGCCACGGTCGTGGCGCGCACCTCTGACAGCACGACGCCGTGGCCCAGTGGACTCGCCGTACAGGCCTATCTCGACGAGAAGCTGATTCTCGCCGGCGGAGGCGAGCTCTTCGAGTCGCCTTTCACGGCCGACCTCGTCCTCTACCACCCGCCGCTGACGGTGACCGAGCAGGGGAGCGCGACGCCGGCTGCCGTCGGGGCGATGTCTTTCCGCGTGTCACCAAGTCCCCGCGCGGCGCAGGTGGTGCTCGAGAGCGGTGTCGATAACGTGCGGCTTTTCCCGTTCCCCGAGCAGCTCGATCGTGGTTCGGTGCTTGGACCGAGTGGCGGCTCGATCGTTTCGCCGGATGGCGTCGAGGTTGTGCTTGCCGAAGGCGCGCTCGCGCAGCGGACGATCGTCAAGGCACGGCTGCTCACGAGTGCGGAGTTTGCGCAGGCGCAGGTGCCGACTGGCTTTGATCTCGTCGCAGCGGTGCGCGTCGATTTCGCCGGGACCGTACTGGCGCGACCGGCCACGATGAAGGTCAGCATTCCTTCGGGACTCGTGCTCGCTCAGACTGGCGAAGCACAGTTTGTGTTAGCAAACTGGATCGAGCAGCCGGCGGATTCACGAGGCGCGTTCGCGCGCGTCGTGGAGCGCGCCGCGAAGGACGGCACGCCCGAGAAGATCGTTGCGACACCGGAGGTCGCGAACTCGCAGCTTCCGCTCGAAGGCCTGATTCGAGAGGGCACCTATCTCGTCCTGCACGCCAAGGCGCCCATCGCCTTCGCATCCGGTCTCATCACCGCCGACAACAACTTTGGTCTGACGGGAGCACGCGCCACAGCAGCCGGTCTCGGCACGGCGGATCTGTCGGCCCCGGGCGGAACCTATGCCCTCGCAATCCCCGCCGGAACCGCAGCACTCACGGCCCTGCATCCGACCAGGGGCGACACGGGCACCGCAACCCTATCCAACGTCGCAAGCGGTTCGATCAACCCCATCAACATCGTTATCGGCGACATCGCGCCCACCGTGCTCGGATTCCAGCCGCTGGATAAATCCATCGACCAGCCTGTCGGCTCACCGATCATCGTCCGTTTCTCCGAGCCTCTCGCCGCGGAGAGCATTGATTCGACCACGCTCCGCGCAGAGCTTGCGGATACCGCAACGGGTGCTGCCACGGGTGTCACATTCTCCGGCACCGTCACGCGTTCGCAGGACGGCACCGCGGTCGTTCTGACGCCGCAGCGTCCGCTGCCTCCGGGCCGAAAAATCTTGTGTACCTTCAGGGGCGGCGTGCGCGACACGGGAGGCACCTCTTATCAGGGAGCCGTCCCTCTCGTTTGGAGCTTCAGCACATCGACGACGTTCGTTGTCGGTGGCCAGGTCCACCCCGACAAGTTCCATCTCGAGC
>JBDSFL010000427.1:0-7989 GCA_039919545.1 Thermoanaerobaculia bacterium
CGCCGGCCACGGGCTGGCCTTCCACGGCGGCCTGGATGGAATCGAAGAAATCCTCCGAGGTGGGGTGGTCGAAACGCCAGCGCTCGCAATACGCCCGGAAGGCCCGCCAGAATTTCTCCTCGCCGACGAGGCGCCGGATCTGGTTGATCACGGTGGCAGTGCGGGGATACGAATTCCTGGCGTATGAACCGTTCGTCGCGAATTTCCAGGCACTGGCGACGATCGGATCGAATTCGGTGGCCGAGGCGACTTCTCCGCGACCGAAGTCTTCCGACCGGAAGCCCACGCCGAAAGGGAAACCGAGATAGAAGGGGTAGCGCCGGTCCATCATCTCGAACTCCGCGAAGGTGTTGATTCCTTCGTCGAGCCAGCTCTCTTCGAACTCGTTCGAGGCGATCATGCCGTAGAAATAGCCGTGTCCGAACTCGTGGATGCCGACGGTCTCTTGAATCCGGATGCCCTTCGTCGGCCAGCGGTCCAGGAACCTCCAGGTGACGTTGGTATAGAGGGTCTGGTATTCCATCCCGCCCGCGCCCGTGGCGTCCTCGGGCACGTCGAGGATCGAGATCTGGTCATACGGGTACGGGAAGGCATAAAGGCCGAGCCACACCAGCGCCCAGCGCTGTGCGTCGTCGTAGCGCGTCCACTGGTCCACGTGGTCGGGCTGCATGTAGTACCGGAGCTTGACGGGGTGGAAACCGTGCCGGAGCTCCGTCGGCGTCCGGCCGAGGATCTTCGAGGCGCGTGAGAGCTCCTCGGGGGTGATCTCCTTGGCGGGATCGAACGTGGATTCCTTGACGATGTAGCGCGGATCGGCGGACCAGGCGAAGTCGTGAATGTTCTTCTGCTCGAACGTGAGCGTCTGGTTTCCCTTGCTCTTCTTCTCGGCGATCTTCGCTCCCGCCGAGGCCACGACGAAGCTGTCGGGAAGGGTCATCTCGACCCGGTAGTCGCCGAAGTCCGCGTAGAACTCGGAGTTCGCGTGGTACTGATGGCAGTTCCAGCCGCCCACGGCTCGCCTGCGCTCGCCGGCGTGCTCGTAGACGCCGATCTTCGGGAACCACTGCCCGAGCATGAAGAAGTCGCGCGCGTAGCCGGCGCGGGCGAAGGCCTTGGGAACCTTGGACTTCCAGGCGATCTGCAGCTCGATCGTCTGACCCGGCTCGACGGAGCGGGGCAGCGCGACCGAGAGGACCGTCCGATCGTCGAGGTTTCCGTCGTCGGGCGACTCGAAACGGAAGCCCTTCGCCAGGTCCTGTCCGTCCCAGGTCATCGAGGTCACCTCGATGTGGCCCCAGCCTGTCTCCGTGTCGGCCTTGTCGCCCCGGAGCTGCCCGCCCGACTCCTTGAAGAAGGAGGAACGAGTGTTCCGGAAGGCGTTCCAGTAGAGGTGGAACTTCAGGTCGGGAACTCGATCGGGGGAGTCGTTGGTCCAGCGCAGGGTCTCGTGGCCGTCGAGCGATTTCGCCTTCGGATCAAGGGTGACCTGAATCTGATAGTCGACGAGCTTCTTGGGCGCTTCGAGCGCGAGGGCAGGGGACGCCAGGACCAGCGCGAGGGCCGCTGCCGCCACGCCGGTGGAGGATCGATACATCGTTTCTCCTTCGTTGAGCTGGATCATACGAATTCTGCGCCCGAAGGTTCCAAAACGTACACTTGCAGCGTGAAAACACCCCGGAGTCTGTTCGAGTAATCCCGGGAATCGCATTCCGGGAGCCGCGGGGTCGATTGCAAGGCCCGGAGGGTCCCGGATGGTAAGATCGTCGGATCAGTGGGATCGTGAAGCCCCACACGTCGCGCGGCCAGCGGCCGATGCGGAGGATGAACGATGCATGCGTTAAAGCCTGCCGTCGCGGCACCCCAAACGGGGCTCCCGATTTTCGAAAAGTGCCGGAAATATACAGTTCCGGACGAGATCCAGGCTGCCGGGGTCTATAACTTCTTTCGGGTCATCGAGTCGGGCCAGGACCCGGTCGTCACCATCGGCGGCCGGGAGATGGTGATGCTCGGGTCGAACAACTACCTGGGGCTCACGTCTCACCCCAAGATCAAGGAACGGGCGATCGCCGCCCTCAAGAAGTACGGGGCCGGTTCGGCCGGAAGCCGCTTTCTGAACGGCACGCTCGACATCCACGTGGAGCTCGAGGAGCGCCTCGCCGACTTCATGAAGAAGCCTGCCTGCATCACCTTCTCGACCGGCTTCCTGGCGAACCTCGGCATTCTCGGCTCGATTCCCCAGAAGGGCGACTCGATCTACGTCGATCGTCAGGACCACGCCTGCATCTACGACGGCGCGCGCTTGGCCGTCGGGGCGGACGTCAAGAAATTCAAGCACAACGATCCGATCGATCTCCGCCGCCTGCTGGCGCTGAACGGAGACCGGAACGGCCGCATCCTCGTCGTGGACGGCGTCTTCTCGATGGAGGGCGACATCGCCCCCCTGCCGGAATACGTGAAGATCTGCGCCGACTACGACATGGCCCTGATGGTGGACGACGCGCACGGCGTGGGCGTGCTCGGGAAGCATGGACGCGGCACCGCCGAGCACTTCGGACTCGAAGACAAGGCCGACCTCGTGATGGGCACCTTCTCCAAGTCGCTCGCGACAGTGGGCGGATTCGTCGTGGGTGAGCCGGACGTCATCAAGTACATCAAGCACAAGGCGCGCGCCCTGATCTTCACCGCGGCGCCTCCGCCCGCGTCCGTCGCGGCCGCCATCGCCGCCATCGACATCATCCAGGCCGAACCCGAGCGCCGCGAGCGCCTGTGGGAAAATACGCGCTTCATGATGACCGCGCTTCGCAGCATCGGCTTCGACTGCGGCGACTCGGAGACACCCGTCATCCCCATCGTGGTCGGAGACGACTACAAGGCCTTCCGGATGGCCCAGCGGCTGCACGAGGAGGGCATCTTCGTGAATGCGGTGGTGACGCCGGCGTCCACGCCGGGACGCGCCCTCATCCGGACGTCCTACATGGCGACGCACAAGAGAGAGCACCTCACCCGGGCCCTGGAGGCATTCCAGAAGGTGGGTCGCGAAATCGGCTTGGTCACCTAGGAGCGGTCGTTGGTCTCCGTCAGCCCGGTCGAGTCTCCGACCGATCTCCGTGCGTTCATCGACCTCCCGTTCCGGATCTACCGCAACGATCCGGACTGGGTGCCGCCGCTGAAGAGTGACGTTCACGAGATCCTCGACGAGAAAAAGAACCCATTCTGGAAACATGCCGGGCGAACGCTTCTGCTCGCGCGGCGAGAGGGAAGAGTGGTCGGCCGCATCGCGGCGATCGCGGATTCAGAGCACAACCGGGTCCACGCCGATCGCACGGCCTTCTTCGGGTTCTTCGAGAGCGAGAACGATCCGGAGGTCGCGCGCGCCCTCTTGGAGGCCGCGACGACGGCCGCTCGCGTCCTCCTTCCCGGCTGCGACCGCCTGCGCGGTCCCGTGAACCCGTCGATGAACGAGGAGGTCGGCGCGCTCGTCCCGGCCGACAGCGAGCCGGGGCCGCCGGTCCTGATGATGACCTACAACCCCGCCTATTACCTCGACCTGTTCTCGGCTGCGGGATTCGAGAAGGAAAAAGATCTCGTCGCCATCATCGCCCCGGCGGACGACCGCTCCTTCAAGCGCCTCTCGAGAATCGCCGAAGGGGTTCTCAAGCGCGAGCCCACCCTCAAGGTGCGGATGATCGACATGAGCCGCTTCGCGGAGGAGCTCGCCACCGTGAAGGATCTCTACAACCGCGCCTGGGAGAAGAACTGGGGCTTCGTCCCGATGACCTCCGACGAGATCGACATGATGGCGCGGAAGCTCAAGCCGCTGATCTACCCGCCGTACATCTGGTTCGCCGAGATCGACGGCCAGCCCGCCGCGTTCATGCTGGGCATGCCGGACTACAACGAAGTCCTGATCGGCATGGGAGGCTCGCTCTTCCCCTTTGGCTGGCTGAAGTTTCTGACCGGCAAATCGAAGATCGACCGCTGCCGGCTGATGGCTTTCGGCGTGGTCCCCGAGTTCCGCCGGCGTGGAATCGACGCGGTGCTCTATTACCGCTCGATGAACGAGGGCGTGAAGAAGGGGATCAAGACCGTGGAGTTTTCGTGGATGCTCGAGGACAACCTCGAAATCCTGAAGCCTCTCGCCGTGTTCGGCGGCCGCGTCTACCGGAAGTACCGGCTCGTCTCGCGCACCATCGAAGAGCAGGAGCCCTGAGCCACGGCCACGGCCCTGTCAGGCCGTGGCCGCGGATCCGGCGCCCGGCGCCGTGCGGCGGTCGAGCTTCGCCAGCAGCCACGACGCCGCCGGCACCGTGACGACGGCGAGCAGCGCGCCTGCGAGCACGTCGGCCACGTAGTGGTATCGCCCGTACACGGTCGCGGCCACGAGGCCGATGGCGAACGGCAGGAAGCCGAGGAACGTCTTTCGCGAACGGCGCGCCCCCTCCAGCAGCACGGCCGTGACGACCATCGTGTGTCCCGAGGGAAAGCAGTCGCGCTTGTTGCGCTCGAGGAAGTTCAGCGTGCGGTCGATCGACTCCGCCACCATGCCGCGCGGGAGCGGAGCCGCGTGCGGAATGGTGAACCGTGGCCCGATGGCGGGCATCAGGAAGTACCCGACGTAGCTGACGTAAAAAACGGCGACGATGACGAACGCGAATCTCCGGAAGGTTCGATCCTGTCCGGTTCGCCCGGCGCGGCGATCGTCGGCGTAGAGCAGGCCCCCCAGGATGATCGGATGGAAATAGTAGAGCGCGTAGCAGAACGTGAGCACGTCGGACAGGAGCGGGGTGGCGAAACGGGCGAGCGCGACGGTGGGATCGAAGCCGAAGAGCGCGCGATCGAAGGCGATGAGCCAGGCGTCCTTGTCGCGCGGGTTCACGGCACGGATCAAGGGCCCGAGCGAATCGAAGATGACGACCACGGCGGCGGCGATGTAGAAATCCTGGACGATGCTCTGGACAGGTCCGGGATTCGGGCGGAGCTTGCGGACCCGGGCCACCGCGACGGGCACGAGCGCCACCACGAGGAGCCGCACCAGGGCGCTCTTCTCATCGAGGGCATTCCAGCCCGCGAGGCCCACGAGGCACAGGAGAGCGGCAAAGACGCTGGTGAGGAGATCGACCGGTGCGAAGCTCACGGCGCTTTGTAGCACGTGACCGCCCCGAGCGGTGCCGGAGTCTCGCTCCTATAATCCGGGCGTGATCATTGGCGCTCTCCTCGCCGGCCTGCTCCTCGCTCCTCCTACGGCCTCGAAGGCCGGTGTGACAGCCCCGCCGGCCGTCATCGGCGACATCGACACCGACATCAACGCGGTGACCGCGGACTTCATCGCGAAAGTGATCCGCGAGGCCGAGAGCTCCGGCGCGCCGTTCGTGGTGCTGAGGCTGAACACGCCGGGCGGGCGTCTCGACTCGACCCGCGAGATCGCCCAGACGATCCTCTCCTCCAAGGTGCCTGTCGTCGGGTACGTCACGCCCCCGGGTGCCCAGGCCGCTTCCGCGGGATTCCTCATCCTGATGGCGTGCGACGTGGCCGTGATGGCTCCGGGGACGAATGCCGGCGCCGCGTCGCCGGTGGGCGGCAGCGGGGAAGACCTGCCCAAGACGATCTCGAAGAAGGTCACGGAAGACGCCTCCGCGCTCCTGCGATCACTGACCTCGCCGCGCGGGCGCCCCGCGGCCCCGGCCGTCCTCACCATCACCGAGGCGATCTCGTATTCGGAGACCGAGTGCAAGGAGAAGCAGCTGATCGAGCTCGTCGCGCGCGACCTGCCCGATCTCTTCAGGCAGCTCGACGGGCGGCCCATCAAGCGTGTCGGCAAGGCCGACGCCTCGCTGAAGAGCAACGGTGCGTCCTTCACCGTGAAGCGCATGACGGCGCTGCAGAAGGCTCTCGGCGTGATCGCGAATCCGGCCCTGGCGGGAATCCTCTTCCTCATCGGGATGGTGGGCCTCTACGCGGAGATGTCGCATCCCGGCGCCGTGCTTCCCGGAGTTCTCGGCGGCATCTGCCTCCTGCTCGCCCTCTTCGCGATGTCGGTCCTCCCCACGAACTACGCCGGAATCGGCCTGATGCTCCTCGGAGTGCTCTTCTTCTTTCTCGAGGTGAAGCTCGCGTCGCACGGCCTCTTCGCCATCGGCGGGGGCGCGGCCATCATCCTGGGGGCCGTGCTGCTGTTCCACGACAACGATCTGGCGCCGAAGGGCGATTTCTGGTTCATCGTCGCCGGCGCGGCCACGACCTCGCTCATCCTGGCCCTTCTCTCGTTGAAGGCGCTCTCGATGCAGAGCCTGCCGGACCGCACCGGCGCGGGCGTGCTGCTCGGCCAGGTGGTCGCGGCGCGAACCGACATCCACGGTACGGGAAAGATCTTCGCCGACGGGGCGATCTGGGAGGCGCGCTCGGCGACCCCCGTTCCCGCCGGAGACCTGGTGGAGATCGTCAGTCTCGACGGGCTTTCGGTTATCGTGCGGCCAAGACAGACTCCTGGAGCAAGGGGGTAACCAATGCCCGGTCAATTCCTGATCGCCGTGGTGATCGTCGGATTCTTCTTCCTCATGAAGTGGTTCAACGTGCTGAACGAGTACGAGCGTGCCGTCACGTTCTGGCTCGGCCGGCTGGGAAAGGCGCCGAAGGGGCCCGGCCTCACGCTGATATTCTGGCCGTTCGAGCGCATGGTGCGCATCTCGCTTCGCACGGTCGTTCTCGACGTGCCCCCGCAGGACATCATCACGAAGGACAACGTCTCCGTGAAGGTGAACGCGGTCGTCTACTTCCACGTGATGGATCCCGCCAAAGCCGTCGTCAAGGTGGAGAACTACCTCTATGCCACCTCGCAGCTGGCGCAGACGACGCTGCGCTCGATCCTCGGGCAGGCTTCTCTCGACGAGCTGCTTTCCGAACGCGACAAGCTGAACGAACGGCTGCAGGAGATCCTCGACACGCACACCGATCCCTGGGGCATCAAGGTGACGATGGTCGAGCTGAAGGCGGTCGACCTGCCGATGGAGATGCAGCGCGCGATGGCCAAGCAGGCAGAGGCCGAGCGCGAGAAGCGCGCCAAGATCATCCACGCCTCGGGCGAATTCGAGGCGTCTCAGCAGCTCTCGGAGGCCGCCGAGATCATCGGCCGCCAGCCCGCCACGCTTCAGCTGCGCTACTTGCAGACCCTCACCGAGATCGCCGCGGAGAAGAACTCCACGATCATCTTCCCGCTCCCGATGGACCTCATCGCGGCCTTCCTGAAAAAGGGAGAGTAGTGCGGCTTTCACGGCGCCGATACACGACGGATTCGACCGCCTCCGGGCGGGGCCGCGCCTGATGGCGCCTCACGACGAAGCGCCGGATCCCGTCGACCCGGCCGAGGTGGTCGAGGGGCCGGTCCACTACCAGATCTCGATCACCGGGCGGCAGGCGGGAAGTTTCTTCATCGCCCTGCTGCTGGCCCTCGGCCTCGCCTTCTTCTTCGGAATGAAGACGGGAGCCGCGGCGCGCCGGGGCTTCGATCCCCGCGCGGCGGTGGGCGACGCACCCGTCGCTGCGGCGCTCCCGCCGGAGGAAAAAGGAGAGCGGGGAGAGAAGACCGAAACCGCAGGCCCCTCCGCTCCCACGAGGAGCAATCCCGCGCTTGCCGAGGTCGGCGAGAAGAAGCTGGGCTTCGACGACGGTCCGCCTGCCACGGCGCGTCCCGTCCAGACGCCGCGCCCGGAGCCCACGGCGACTTCCGCGGCAGCGGTCCCCACGGAAGCGCCGGAGCCGACCCGAACCGCCCGGCCCGAGCCCACCCGAACCGCCCGGCCCGGGCCCACGCAACGCGCGGGAGCTCCGGCAGCGACACCGGCCGCTCCCGTGACGACGCCCGGCGCGAGTCCGAAACCGACGAAGGCGCCCGGCCCGTTCTTCGTGCAGCTCCTGGCCACGCACAACACGAAGATGGCCGACGAGCTGGTGAAGAAGCTGAAGAAGCAGGGCTTCAAGGCGGACGTCTCGAGC
>JBDSFL010000436.1:0-11208 GCA_039919545.1 Thermoanaerobaculia bacterium
CCTGCCGAACTGAAACCAATAAACCCTCCGGTCGGGTTAATGCTTTTAATCCAGCCAGTTACGAGCAGTCCGACCCCGTAACTCTAGTTGTCGTCACCCCGTAGTTCTAATTGTCGCTGAACAGGCCGTCCCTACCGCGATCCCTTCCCTCGTGTCTCTTTGAGTCTCGCTCGCCTCAGGGCGCCGTGGTCACCGCGGTCGCGAGCCGGAACGAATCGGCGTTCTCCGCCGCGTATCGATCGAAGGAGATCGGCTCGCGACCCGTGATTCGCTTCACGTCACCCGTGATGGCGCTGGCGTGCCCCGCTCGGTAGTAGCGATTGAGATCCAGCAGCAGGTCGGCATAGGCTGCCGGGATCCCGGCGCCCGTCATCCCCCCCTTGAGCTGCTCGTCGGTCAGATCGACGTAGCGGATGTCGGTCCCGGCGGCGGCCGACAGCTTCGCCGCGACCTCGCCGTACGAGAGGGCCTCGGGCCCGCTCAGCGTGTACACCTGTCCCTCGTGCCCGGGCTCCGTGAGCGCGGTTGCCGCGACCGCGGCGATGTCGCGCACGTTCACGTGGCTGATCCGAGCTTCACCCGTCGAGCCGTAGAACGCGCTCTGTGCCCGGATGCTCGGCCCGGCGTAGCTGGCCATGTTCTGCATGAAGCCGTTGGGGCGCAAAAACGTCCAGGCCAGGCCGGAAGCCTGGATGGCCGTTTCGACCGGGCGGTGGATTCGGGCGAAGGAGAAGTCGTCCTCCGCTCCCCACACGGAGAGCTTGACGATGCGCTTCGTGCCGGCCTTGGCGGCGAGAGCGACGACGTTCCTCTCCAGCTCGCCCTGGCTCGGGGAGAGGAGGAAGAGGGTGTCGACACCGCGCAAGGCCGCTTCCACGCTGTCGCCTTTCGTGAGATCGACCGCCACCGCGTCGACGCCGGCCGGCGCCTTGGCCGGATCGTGGTAAGCGCCGCGAAACGCCGCGCCTTTCGCCGGGAGCTGGCGGACGATCTCGCTGCCGACGGTTCCGGATGCTCCGAGAATGAGAATCATGAGTTTGCCTCCGGGAGTAAGATGGGCCTCATGGTCGAATTGAGCAAGTACCTACCTTATTGTGCCATACACACCTTTTGGTGCGTGTCTGGGGACCGCCCGTGAAGTGCGACGTCATGAACGAGAGCTGCCCCTCTCGCGCCGTGCTCGACCGGATCGCGGACAAGTGGACGGCGCTGGTGGTCGGCGCCCTGAACGACGGGACGATGCGCTACGGCGAGCTGCAGCGGCGCGTCTCGGGAATCTCCCAGAAGATGCTCACGCAGACGCTGCGCGGCCTGGAGATCGACGGCCTCGTGACGCGCGTCGTCTACCCGGTCGTCCCCCCGATGGTCGAGTACTCGCTCACGCCCCTGGGGCGCTCGCTGGAGGAGCCGCTCGGCGCGATCCGCGGCTGGGCGGAGAAGCATCTGCCCAAGCTTCTCGAGAACCGGCGCCGTGCCGAGGCGGGCGCCGGCGGGAGCGGGCGCGTGACGGAGCAGACCTTGCGGAAGGATCGAATCGCACGGACCGATCGAACCGCTCGGACGGCGAAGCGCGCCTGAGAGGGACGGGAGAGGTCGCGGCCTCTACCGAGCTCACGCCCCCGGGCGTCGGACCGTCAGGGCTTCAGAGCGTCAGTGCGCCGCGACGCCGTCGATGCGGTCGATCCGCACGACGATGCGCGCGAGCTCCTGGCTCCGCAGCTCCACGACATCGGTCCCGATCCGAGTCACGCCGCCGGCGATCGCCTGGCCCCCCACGTAGAGCGTGATCCCCTTCTTCTCGGCCAGGCTCTTCTCGAAGATTTCCTGGAACGAGGCCGAGGCGGTTGCGAGCTTAGGCTTGTCGGCCGGAGCCTGCGCGGAAGCGGACGGGAGAAAAGAAAGGGTGAGGGCGAGGCTCGCCAAGGCGGCGAACCGCGTGAGAGTGGTCTTCATTTGATCCTCCTCGGATCGCTCGATTCTATTTCACGCAGGATGTCGTCGGCCACGAGACGCGAATTCATGATGAAAGTGTGCACGCTCGGCACGACGAGCGGCGCCGCGCTGCCGATGGCGGTTTCGGACACCGCGAGGATGCCGTCGTTCGGCTCGCCTCCGAACGGCGAGAGCGCGCCGCGATAGCCGCCGCTGCCGGCATAAACGCGAAAGCGCATCGCGGGAACGGGAAGGTCGGCCATGAAGCGGGCATCGGCCAGGCGCTGCCCCATCTGCCCCGTGCCGAGCCGGAAGAGGCGGCTTCGCGCGAAAAACGTCGCGGCCTTGCACGCCGTGCTCGGCGGCGCGAGGAAGAAGCAGGCCGAAGGGGCCAGGGGCAAGAGGCGTGGGAGCGCGGAACGGATGAGGACCGCGCCGAGCGAATGCCCGATCAGAACGAACGGCCCCGTGCCGGCCAGGGCGCGCGTTCGCTCGGCCAGCCTCTCCACGCAGGCCTCGAAGGAGGAGAGCGTGGAGTAGCCGAAGAGATGCACCTGGGTTCCCGTGCGGGTCAGCCGCCGGGCGAGCAGGAGCTGGGACACGGGGGTGCGCCCCATTCCATGAACGAGGATGGCCTTCATCGCGCGCGCGCGGAAGCGGCGGGTGAGAGCGCCTTTCGCCGGCGCCCCGGGCCGGCCGCGATTCGCTGGACACTGCTCCGGTCGACAGGGCTCCGGTCGACACCAAATGACCGGCCGCTGCGCGCCAGCAGCTGCACGAACTCGGCGACCGCGCCGTCGGTGGCGGCGGCCTTCAGCGTCGCGGCCGACCAGCGCCGGCGCAGCGCCCCTCCCCCCACGGGGATCGCTCGGATCGCCCCCGAAGCGATCTCGCGTGACACGGCCCAGCGGGCGAGGCACGAGATCCCGAGCCCCGCCTTCACCATCTCGAGGATGGCTTCCGTGAGCTGGATCTGCATGATGCGGCGCGGCACCACGCCGGCGGGCACCAGCACGCGCTCGAAGAGGGTGCTCTCGTCGGGCCCCGTGTAGAGGATCACGGTCTCGTCGCGAAAGTCTTCCGCGGCCAGCCGCGCGCGCGCAGCCAGCGGGTGCCCCGGCGCCATCACGGCCACCATCTCGTCGTTGAAAAGAGGCGTCGTCGTGATGCGCGGATCCGCCGTCGGCGTCGAGAGCACAGCCACCTCGAGTCGCCCTGCCAGAAGGCCCTCGAGCGGACGGTGCGTGGCCTCGGCCACGATCTGCACGTCGACGAAGGGGCGCAGGCGGCGGTACTCGGCGAGCACAGGCGGCACCCAGTGGTAGCAGGTCGTGCACTCCGTGGCGATCCGGAGCAACCCCTCGCGATTGGCCGCCAGCCGCGCGAGGTCGTCTTCCACGCGCGACAGCTCGAGAAGAAGGGGTCCCGCCGAGCGGAGCAGCCGCTCGCCCGCGGGGGTCGGCACCATCCGCGTCTTCAGGCGCAGGAAGAGGCGCGTCCCCAGGCGTCCCTCCACGTCCTTGAGCTGATGCGAGAGCGCCGATTGCGTGAGGTGGAGCCTGCCGGCCGCCTTCGTCACGCCCCCTTCCTCCGCGATGGCCTGGACGAGCCGCAGGTGCCGCATCTCGAGGTTCACGGTATGAGCGTATTGCATGCATGTGATGAAAACAATCTGTTTGACTCATGGCGAGTTCCGGGGGAGATTGCGGCATGCACGAGGAAGAACGCCGCAAGCTCCTGGACGTCCTGGCCGAGACCCCGGATCAGCTCGAGGCCGTCCTGCTCGACCTCACGCCCGAGCTCGCGCGGTGGAATCCCGCACCGGGCAAGTGGTCGATCCTCCAGATCGTCTGCCACATGCGGGACATGGAAAAGGATGCGTACCTCGCGCGCTACCGGCGCCTCCTCGCCGAAGAGCAGCCCCAGCTCGCGGACATCGACGGCGATGCGCTCGCGCTGGAATCGGACTACGCCTCCCAGAGCCTGGCGGCCGCGTTCCAGGACTGGAAGCGGCTTCGGCGCCAGACGCTCGCCCTCATCGACGGGCTGCAGCCGCTCTCGAGCGCGCAGTGGGAGCGAGGCGGCGTGCACGAGGGGGTGGGCCCGATGACGATGGAGGGCTACCTGAAGCGGCAGGCATCGGGCAACGACCTGGCCCACTTCGGGCAAATCCGATCCATCAAAGAACGCTGGGTGCTGCTGCAGCGCCTACGCTCGGCGCCGGACCGGCTGGCCGAGCTGACGGCGGGGCTTTCGGAGGCGGTCCTTCGAACGAAACCCGCGGGGGGCGGCTGGTCGGTTGTCCAGAACGCGTGTCATCTGCGCGACATCGAGCAGCTGTTCCTCGAGCGCTTCAGCAAGATGGCGTGCCAGGACAAGCCCCGGCTCTCGACGATCGACAACGACCGCATGGCCGAGAGCCGTGCCTACAGCGCGGCGCGCGTGGAGGAGGTCGTCGCCGAGTTCGCGCGGCTGCGCTCCGAGACGCTGACGCTGCTCCGGGCGCTTCCTCACACGCTCTGGCAGCGCACGGGCGTTCATCCGAAACGGGGCGAGCTTTCGATCCAGGGGCTCGCGACGCTCCTGGCGGGACATGACGGCAGCCATCTGGACCGCATCGCCGAGCTGGCGGCCGGAACCGGGCCGTCCGGTCCAGCCGACTGCGCTCTGGCCACGACCACCGCGGAGCAGGCCTCGTGAGCCGGCTCCCGCGGCCGGCGGGGGCCGCGCGCCTGCCCTTGGCCATGCAGCCTCTGGCCAGACTGACCATCGGCATGCTGCCGATCGCGATGCTGACCCTCGCCGGGCTCGCGGCCAGCGGTCCTGCGCATGGCCAGACGATGTCGATCGAGGAATACGAGCCGAAGTCGACGCTCGTGGTTCCCGGCCATCCTGTACCCCGGGCGAAGTTTCCCTTCGTCGACGTTCACAACCATCAGGACCTCGCCACGATGTCCGCCGCGGACATGGACCGTCTGGTGAAGGAGATGGACTCCATCGACCTGCGGGTGATGGTGAACCTCAGCGGCGGCTCCGGAGACGAGCTGGCCAGATCCGTCGCCAACGTGAAGGCGCATCACCCCGGGCGCATCGTGGTGTTCGCGAACCTCGATTTCAAGGACCTGGATGGCCCGGGCTACGGTGCGCGCGCGGCCGAGCGGCTGGCAAAAGACGTGGCCAACGGCGCGGTCGGGCTGAAGATCTTCAAGAACTTCGGCATGACCGTGAAGGACACCGCGGGGGCGCGCGTGCCGGTCGACGACACGCGCCTCGATGCCGTGTTTGCAAAGTGCGGCGAGCTCGACATCCCCGTCCTCATCCACACCGCCGAGCCCGCCAGCTTCTTCGAGCCGATCGACAAGACCAACGAGCGCTGGCTCGAGCTCAAGCAGTTCCCGCAGCGGGCGCGTCCGCCGGAGACCTTCCCGCCGTGGGAGCAGCTCATGGCCGAGCAGCGGCACCTCTTTGCGAAGCATCCGAAGACCCGCTTCATCAACGCGCATCTGGGCTGGCTCGGAGGAAACCTCGCACGCCTCGGTGAGCTGCTCGACGCATTGCCGAACGTCTCCACCGAGATCGGCGCGGTGCTGGCCGAGCTGGGGCGGCAGCCCCGGTTCGCGCGCGCCTGGTTCATCAAGTACCAGGACCGGGTGATGTTCGGCAAGGACACGTGGGCGGTCGCGGAATATCCCGTCTACTTCCGCGTCCTCGAATCCTCCGACGAGTACTTCGACTACTACCGAAAGCGCCACGCGTTCTGGAAGATGTACGGCCTCGACCTTCCAGACGAGGTGCTGAAGAAGCTCTACTTCAAGAACGCGCGGCGGGTGATCCCCGGGATTCCGAAGGAGGGCTGGACCGAGTAGGCGCCTGACTCAGTTCGCGTCAGCCCGCTGCCGGCCCCTTCCTCATCCGCACAGACGCATCGATCGTCTCCCGCCACGCGGGGGCCTTCCCGCGGTCCCCGTTCGCCAGCTCCGTCACGGCGGCATTCGCGCTCGGATCGAGGGCGGTCCGCTCGTACACGACGGCAACGCCGGTCCGTTCCGCTCCGGCCGAAGTCAGCCGGAGATCGATGCGCGTGACGATTGCGGAGAGGAAATAAACGTACTGCACGTGGCCGGCGACCAGGTCGAACACCGTGTTCACCCAGACCGCCTTCTCGGAATCCCCGTGTGAGACGGTGAACACCGAGCCCTCCACGTCGGCGGGAGGATCTGGAAACAGGAAGCGCGGTTCCCAGCCAGGTTCCCACGCCTTCTCGGCCCACGCCCCGAACAGCGGCGCGGCCTCTGCGAAAGGGAGCTCGACGAAGAACTCGAACGGAACGCGTGTATGAACGACCGGCTCGGCCATGCGCGGATGATCGACCCCCGGAAGGCGTCGGGTCCATCGAGATCTCCGTGTGGCTCGGTCGCCTCGCGCCTGGTCCGGTCCTGCCCAGGCCGCCCCACCGCGTGCTTGCCTCGCAATTCCCCTGCGTGCGCCTCCCGCGCTCGCCACGGTCTGCTGACCATTTGCAGATCGAACCTCTCTTGGCTCGGACAGTCTCGTTTCGAGCGTGACTCTCGCGCGCGTCGGGCGTCTCCTTCTCGAGCCCCCGTCCGGCGGCGATGAAAGGAACTTGCATGCTTGATGCCTCCCGTGCGGCGACGCTCGTCCTGGCGCTCATGGCGTTCATGGATTTCGCTCGCCCTCTCGCCGGCGAAGAAACCGTTCCGGGCGCTCCGGCCGCTCCGGCCGCTTCAACCACAGCGCAGTCCCTCGTCGGCGTGTGGGAATCGAAGCGGTCGTTCGGGCCAGCCGTGCGCGGCACGCTGCTGGTGGAGCGCGTGGGGGGCACGTGGCGCGCCGAGATCGCAGGGAGATCGGCAGTTCCCGGTCAGCGAGGAGACCGCGTGGCGTTCGAGCTTTCGGACGCGCAGGGAGGATTCGAGGGACGGCTCGAGAAGGACGCGGCGGGAAAGCCGCGGATCTCGGGCTTCTGGCGACAGCCCGTCATGGTCACGAACGGGATGCGCTTTGCGTCGCCCGTCGTCCTCTCGCCGCTCGGCGTCGATCGCTATGCCGGCCCCGTTGCCCCGCTCGACGACGAGATGACGCTCTATCTCGTGGTGCAAGCGAGCGAGACCGGAATCGTCTCGGCCTTCCTCAGGAACCCCGAGCGGAACGCGGGCCGCTTCCTCACGGCCGAACGCGTGGAGCGGCAGGGAGAGACGATCCGTCTCCTCGGTGGGGCAGACAAGCAGAGCCCCCTGCTCGCCGACGGGGTGCTTCGGGACGACGTGCTCACGCTGCTGCTCCCCTCGCAGGGGGGCGCGTACGACTTCCGGCGCGTGCCACCCGGTGGACCAACCGACTTGTATCCGCGCAGCCGCCCGTCGGTTCCCTACGTCTACCGGCCGCCCGTGCGGCTCGACGACGGCTGGCCCACCGCGTCTCTCGAGGAGGTGGGCCTCTCCCGGGAGGCCCTGACGCGCTTCGTGCAGATGCTGATCGACACGCCGATCGATTCGCCGCATGCGCAGGAGATGCACGCGGTGCTGATCGCCCGGCACGGCAAGCTCGTCCTGGAGGAATACTTTCACGGCGAGCATCGGGACAAGCCGCACGACACGCGCTCGGCCTCCAAGAGCCTCGCGGCGACTCTCATGGGCGCGGCGATCCAGGCCGGCGTGAAAATCGAGCCCTCGACGCCCGTGCAGCGCCTCGTGACGAGCGCCGAGGGCACGCCGGTCGACCCGCTTCGGCAGGCCCTCACCCTCGAGCATCTGCTGACGATGTCCTCCGGCCTCGACTGCGATGACGCGGACGACGGCTCGCCGGGGAACGAGAACACGATGCAGGAGCAGACCCGGCAGCCCGACTGGGTGCGCTACACGCTCGACCTGAAGATGATCCGGCCTCCCGGCGCGAAGGCCGTCTACTGCAGCGTGAACGCCAACCTGCTCGGCGCGCTCGTGCAGCGCGCGGCGGCCCGCCCGCTCGGGGAGCTGTTTCGCGATCGCATCGCCGCGCCGCTTCACATCGGCCGCTACTTCCTGAACCTCACCCCGACGGGAGAGGTCTACATGGGAGGAGGCATCCGCTTCCTCCCGCGGGATTTCATGAAGCTGGGACAGCTCCATCTTTCAGGCGGAGTCTGGAACGGGAAGAGAGTCCTGCCGGCGAGCTGGGTGAAGCGGGCCACGTCGCCGCTGGTGACGCTGGGCGCCAGCCGCTACGGCTACTTCTGGTGGGTGAGCGAATACCCGTACCGGGGCCGGATGGTGAAGGCGTTCTACGCAGCGGGCAATGGCGGGCAGATCGTCATGGCCTTTCCCGAGCTCGATCTCGTCGTGGCGTTCTTCGGAGGGAGCTACGCCGATCGCACGGCCCTCGTGCCGCAGCGCGACTACGTGCCCAGGGATATCCTTCCGGCGGTCGCGGAACGCTGAACGAAGTCTGGCGGCACCGGCGCTCGGCGTACGACGTATCGGCGCATTCGTTCGCGGCCGCGCCGAGGACCTCCGAAAAATTCAAGCATCAACTTCCATTGATGTCTTGACAGATCAATTTTTGTTGATACATTGTCCCCGTGAGCGCCAAGACACCTTCCCGTAGCCCCGAGGCAGCCTCGAAGCCCGCGGCGCGACGCTCGATCTCGAGAAGGGCGCCCGGCTCGAAAAAGGCGCCGCTCTCGAAAAGAGCGCCGATCTCGAAAAGAGCGCCGATCTCGAAAAAGGCGCCGGCCCGGCCGTCGAACGCCGCCGTGCCGCGCGGGTCGGCCGGCGGGACGTCCCGCGTGCCCAGCGTCGCCGTCCTCGCGCGCATCTGCCACGCGCTGTCCGACGAGACCCGGCTCGGCATCCTCCTCCGGCTCCGGAACGGGGAGCAGTGCGTCTGCGATCTCGCCGACGACCTGGGCGCCGGGCAGTCGCGCCTCTCCTTCCACATGAAGACCCTGAAAGACGCCGGCCTCGTCCTGGACCGCCGGGAAGGGCGCTGGATCAACTATTCCCTCGACCCCCAGGCCCTGAAATCCCTCGCCCAGCTCGTGGCGTGGTTCCAGGGGAAGGGCCCCGCGGGGCTTCCGTCCTGCTGCTCGACCTGATTCGTCGTCCTCAACCCATCAACATTTCTTGATACAAAGGAGCCTCCCATGAACGACCAGCCCGTCACCGAGAGCACCGCCAGCGACAACGCCATCCTCAATACCGACAAGGCCGCGAGCGACGAGGCCATCACGGACATCGTGCGCGAGCGTTATGCCGAGGCCGCCCGCCAGGCCGCCAACGGCGCCACCTCCTGCTGCGGAACGGCCCCCGCCTCGGGTCAGACGTGTGACCCGATCACGTCGAATCTCTACGGTCTCGCCGAGACGGCCGAGCTTCCCGAGAAGGCGGTCCTGGCGTCACTCGGCTGCGGAAATCCGACGGCCCTCGCTCAGCTCCTTCCGGGTGAGGTGGTTCTCGACCTCGGCTCCGGCGGCGGCATCGACGTCCTCCTCTCGGCGAAGCGCGTGGGTCCTTCGGGGAAGGCCTACGGCCTCGACATGACCGACGAGATGCTCGCGCTCGCGCGGGAGAACCAGAGCCAGAGCGGGATCACCAATGTCGAGTTCCTGAAGGGGCAGATCGAGGCGATGCCGCTCCCGGACGGCTCCGTCGACGTCATCGTCTCCAACTGCGTCATCAACCTGTCGGCCGACAAGGACCAGGTGCTGCGTGAGGCCTTCCGCGTCCTGAAGCCCGGCGGCCGCTTCGCCGTCTCGGACGTGGTCGTGGCGGGGGAGGTTCCGCCGGCGATCCGCAAGAGCGTCGAGCTCTGGATCGGCTGCGTGGCCGGGGCGCTCTCCGAGGACGATTACCGCACGAAGCTCACGGCGGCCGGCTTCACGGACGTGACGATCGAGCCGACGCGCATCTACACGATCGCCGATGCGAGCGAGTTCCTCGCCTCCGCGGGCATCGACGTGGCTGCCATCGCACCCGAGGTGGAGGGAAAATTTCGTAGCGCCTTCGTGCGGGCGGTGAAACCGAACCTTTGATCGCGGCGGGCGTCGAGCCCTGCGGCCTCCGCGCACGAGGAGGTGTCGCGCCATACGACGCCTCCTCGTCGGCGCTCGCGGGCTATTCCGGGGCGCGTTCGTCCTGAGCGGGGACGTAGACCGAGTCGCCCGACTGATTGTCGATCACCGTCACGTAAGGGAAGACGCCGCCCGTCGCAGTGACGACGAGCGTGGCGTTTCGCGTGACGAGCCCGCCCGCTCCGACAGCCGTGAAGATGTCGTTCACCTGATAGGGCTCCTGGGCCGCCCACGTGCGCGTGAGAGGCGCGCCCACGAGCGCCCCCTGGTTGTAGAGCGAGAACGTCACCGTGATCGCTGCCGCACGCGGGTTATAGACGCCGGCGTTCGTGCGGAAGCCGGACGAAAGGTCTCCTCCGTTGTGCGCCAGCCCCACGAACACGGTCCGCGTCCGCACGTCGTCCTGGGCCAGCGCGGGGATCCCGGTGCCGTTGGTCGGCGCCGGCAGCGACGGAGTGTACGTGCGCGAGAAGGCCACCACGGGCGCCTGCCCCGCGTCGTACGAGATCTCGATCGCACCGGCCGTGCTCGGCGCGGCGAAGTAGCTGCCCACCGCGTTCTGAAAGAGCGTCTGACCTTCTGGACCGAGGATGAAGGTCTTTGGCGTCGACGAGCATGTCTGGCCCGCGAAGCACCGGTACGTGAGCGAAAGTCTCACGCTCGCGGCGAGGGACCGGTTCGAGATCCAGAGGTCGGTCTGGAAGAACGTGCTGTTGTTTCCCTGGATGGAGGCCGACGCCGGGATCGTCAGGACGCTGGGAGTGGACGCCCGCACGACGATGTTGTCCACGTACGCCTGAAAGGTTCCCCCGGCTTCGTTCTTCTTCAGCTCGACCGACAGGAGCACGCTCTGCACGCCGGGGCCGATCACCCCGGCTCCGCCGAAGATCCAGGCGTCGAAGCTGGTGGGGCCCCCCGTGGTGGAGACCGAGATGGGAGGGCTGGTGCAGGTGGCGTTCGCGAAAGTCCGGCCGGCAAAGAACACCTGACCGGTGCGAGCCTGACCGGAGGGCACTCGCGCGCGCCCGGCGATGAAGATGCTCGCGGCGGGAGACGAGAGCACCACGCACTGGCTGAGCTCGAGCTGGGCGCCGGCGGTGGACGCGATGTTCGAAACGAGCGCCGAGCCCGAGCCCGCCTCGCCCAGCGAGTCTTGCGCGCTCCAGCTGGCCGTGAGCGAAGCGCTGCCGGGTGTCCAGCGGCTCGTG
>JBDSFL010000506.1:0-3649 GCA_039919545.1 Thermoanaerobaculia bacterium
AACGAGCCACCCGGAGGCAATGGTGAAGAGGTCGGACGCTGGCTCGTGCTCGCTGCGGCCCTGGGGCTGCTGCCGTTTGCGCTCGGGCTCGCGCGCGGGTTCCGGAGCCTTCAGGCGACGCGCCGCGCCGAGCGCGAGCTGAGGGCGCATGCGCGGCCGCTGTCGCTGCCGGAAGCGGAGCTACCGGTCGCACGCATGGACCAGGCGTTTCCGGTGGCGGCGCTGTGGGGATTTTTTCGTCCGCGTCTCTACCTCGCGGATACGGCGCTGCTCAGCTTCACCCCCGGCGAGCTTCGCGTCACGTGCGCACACGAGCGCGCTCATGCGGCCTCGCACGACAACTTGAAGTCCCTGCTGCTGCGCGCCTCCCCCGATTGGCTCTCGCTAATCCCGCTCGGCGCGACGAT
This sequence comes from Thermoanaerobaculia bacterium, assembly GCA_039919545.1. Lineage (GTDB taxonomy): Bacteria > Acidobacteriota > Thermoanaerobaculia > UBA5066 > UBA5066 > JBDSFL01. The sequence goes on from JBDSFL010000506.1 coordinate 408, forward strand.
CGAGCGGGCCTGGGCGGAGGCCACGGAGCAGGCCGCCGACGACGTCGCGGTGAGCGGCGACGCGGGACGGCGCGTCGACCTCGCAGCGGCGCTGGTCAAGGTGGCGCGGCTGGTGCCACCCGGAATGCGGCTCGCCGACTCGTACGCAGACTTCCTGCACGGAAGCTTCCTGCACGGCGGGGCTCTCAGCACTCGGGTCGCTCGCCTCCTCGAGGCTCCGACTGCGGAAGACGGTTCCTCGCCCACGGCGTGGGTGCTGGCCGCGTGCCTCGCAGCGCTTCTGGCGCCGCTTGCGGCTCCCCACTCGTCGCGGATGATCTACGAGCTGCTCGAGCGCGCCCTGCACCTGGCGACTTGATCGCGGGGGTTTGCTGGTTCCGAACGCAGGGAGCCCTCGATCCCCCCGCGAAATCGGCTACTAGCGCTGGTAGTAGTGGCCTGCCACGGCCACACTCCCGCCAAAGTCGTCCACGAACGAGGTAACGAAATCATGCGCTTCAACCGCCTCACGTCCTTCCTCATTCTCCTGTTCTTCCCCCTGTGCGCCGCCAGCGCGAGTCTCGACGTGTTCGTCAGGGACGCGACGGGCACGGCCGTGAACGGCGCACGCGTGCTGCTGCTGGACAGCCAGCGTGCCACCATCGCGGCAGGCAGTACCGGCGGCGACGGTCACGCGCGCCTCGAGGCCGCGAACGGCGCCTACCTGATCCGCACCGAATACCCGGGCTTTGCGCCCCGCTCCCAGGCCGTGCAGGTGACGGGAAACGCCGCCTCGATCGAGGTCACGATGGAGGCAAAGGGCGTGGCCGAGGAGGTCACGATCTCCGCGACTCCCGGCGTCGTGCGGGACGTCGCCTCGACGCCGCAGGCGGTGAATGTGATCGGCGAGGAGGAGCTGCGCATTCGTGCGAAGACCGTCCTGGCGCAGGTGGCCGAGTTCGAGCCCGGCCTGCACTGGCAGCGCACGAGCCCCACGATCTCCGGCATCTTCGTGCGCGGCCTCACCGGCGCCAAGGTGAACGTCTTCGTCGACGGCGTGCGCTACTCGACCGCCGCCATGCGCGGCGGCATCAGCTCGTTCTTCAACCTCAACGACGCGAATGTCCTCTCCGGCGTCGAGGTGCTGCGCGGACCCTCGAGCGCGCAGTACGGAAGCGATGCCCTCGGCGGAAGTATCCAGCTTCTCTCGCGCATTCCCTCGTTCGCGCCTGTGGGCCAGGAGCTCTCGGGCTCGGTGAGCATCGCCGGCGGCACCGCCGACAGGAGCTTCGGCTCGAGCCTCGGCGCGAGCTGGGCCACCACCACGAGCGCATTCCAGGTGTCGCTCTCGGGCTTGCGCGCGAACAGCCTCCGCCCTGGCAAGGGCGAGGATTCCCACAACGCCGTCACGCGGTTCTTCGGGCTCCCCTCGTCGATCGCTGTCGGTGACCGCCTGCCCAACACCGCGTTCACTCAGTTCGGAGGCAGCCTCAAGGGCGTCTTCGCGCTCGGGACCGACCTGCAGCTGATCGCGAGCTACACGCGGGGCCAGCAGGAGGGCGGCCAGCGGTACGACCAGCTCATCGGCGGGGACGGCAACCTCATCGCCGATCTCAAGGAAATGATGCTCGACTTCGGCTATCTGAAGCTCGACAAGCGGAACCTCGGATTCCTCGATCAGGCGACGCTGACCTACTCGGTCAACTCGCAGCGCGAGGAGCGCGTCAATCAGGGTGGCAACGGCAATCGGAACGCGGCCATCAACCACGAGTACGAGCGCACCACCGCGCATGGGCTTCAGCTCTCGTTCCTCGAGCAGATTGGACACCACACGATCAGCCTGGGCGGCGACGTCACGTTCGAGAAGATCGACGCGCCCTCCTTCGGCGAAAGCGCCACGACCGGCGTCGTCACCGTACGGCGCGGCCGCGTGCCGGACGACGCCACCTACAGGCAGGGCGGCATCTTCGTGCAAGACACCTTCCAGGCGACCGATCGGCTCAGCCTCGTGGGCAACCTGCGCTGGGGCGGCGCCGCGTACGAGTCGAAGGCCTCGAACAGCCCGATCGTCGGGGGCGCCACGCTCTGGCCCGACGACTCGCTCCATGCGTCCGCGCTCACGTTCCGCCTGGGCGGCGTCTACGACGTGGCCGGCGGGCTCTCGCTCGCCGCCTCGGTGGGCCGCGGCTTTCGCGCGCCCCACATCACCGACCTCGGCACGCTCGGCCTCACGGGAGCGGGCTTCGAGGCGAACGCAGCCGATCTTGCCGGCCGCGGCGCGCGAGTGGGCTCGACGGCGGATGCCAACGCGGTCGACCTCGGGCAGGACGTCAAGCAGCTCGAGCCCGAGACGAGCCTCACGTACGAGGGAAGCATTCGCTTCCGGAAGCCCGCGTTCGACGCCAACCTGACCGTCTACGTGAACGACATCAAGGGCAACATCGCCTACCAGGCGCTCATCCTCCCGCAGGGCGCGGTGGGCACCCAGATCGGCGATCAGACGATCACGCGCCAGAACCCCAACGGCACCGTCATCGTGCCTCTCTCCTCCAACCCGGTCCTCGTTCGCGCCAACTTCGACGACGTGCGCCTCTGGGGCCTCGAGTACACCGCCAACGCGCGCCTCGGCAGCGACTTCAGCGCCAGCCTCGTGGCGACTTATCAGCATGCCGAAGACAAGCGGACGGGGCTGCCTCCGAACATCGAGGGCGGGACGCCGAACGCGGAGGGCTGGCTGCGTGTGCGCTGGGCGCCCGCCGGCAAGCGTTTCTGGGTGGAGCCTTACCTGCGGGTGGCCACCGACCAGACCCGCCTCTCCTCGCTCGATCTGGGCGACCGCCGCACCGGCGCGAGCCGCTCGCGCACGTCGATCGCGGCCTTCTTCAACAACGGCGCCCGAGCCCGCGGCCTCGTCGGGAACGGCGCGGACGGCCAGGCCGGAACCGCCGACGACGTGCTGATCGCCTCCGGCGAGACGCTCGCTCAGATCCAGGCGCGCGTGCTCGGCACGGCGAGCTCGAGCTCGCTCTTCACGCAGGTGGACGGCTTCACGGTCGTGGGGCTGCGCGGCGGGGTGCGCCTCGGCGAGGGCCTCGATGCCCTCATCGACTTCGAAAACCTGACCGACACCAACTATCGCGGCATCTCGTGGGGCGTCGACGCACCCGGCTTCGGCGTCTACGTGCGACTCACCGCCCGCTTCTAGAAGCCGGAGGCCGCTCGACACCAGTCTCTTCGGGGGCTGGTGTCGCGACTCGCGATGT
>JBDSFL010000519.1:0-12301 GCA_039919545.1 Thermoanaerobaculia bacterium
AAGGCTACCTCGGCAGCCGCGGCCTGGGCTACGCGCTCCTGAAGGGGGAAACCGTCGATCGCGCCGGCGCGCTGCGCCGCTTCCGCGAGGACGAGGGCTGCCACGTGTTCCTCGCCAGCCTCCGCGCGGGGGGCCTCGGCGTGGATCTCACCGCCGCTTCCGTCGTCATCCATTACGACCGCTGGTGGAATCAAGCCCGCGAAGACCAGGCCACCGACCGCGTGCACCGGCTGGGGCAGAAGCGGGGCGTGCAGGTGCTCAAGCTCATCACCAAGGGAACGCTCGAAGAGCGGATCGACGAGCTCATCGAGCGCAAGACGCAGCTCGCGGGCGATCTCGTCCCCGAGCAGGATCCGCACCTGGCCAAGCAGTTCACCCGCGAGGAGCTGAAAGACCTGCTGTCGGCGATCTGATCAGTCTTTCAGCGCCTCCCTGGAAGCCACGGGCTCCGCGCCCTTGAAAGACGGGAAGTTCGTCCATTCGAACTCGGCCAGTGCCTCCATCTCTTCGCTCTGCTCCGCGATACGGCACCAATCGCAATAGAAGAGAATCGGACCGGTCTCCGCTTCGACCCGCGAACGGGAAAGGAACTCCGATCAGGACACTCCTCGCTTCCACCACGTTCTTCATCGTGCTGTTCTCGATGCCGTTCTCGCCCGCGCTCGCGGCCCCGCCCGCTGCGCGGCCGGTGAAACGTCTGGACGGCAGCTCGATCTCCGCAGAGGACGTCACGCGCGCGGTCACGAGTTTGATGAAGTCGGCCAGCGTTCCCGGACTCGGCCTGACCATCCTCGAGGACGAGCGTGTCGTCTACCTGAAGGCCTTCGGTCTCCGCGACGTCGAGAAAGGGCTCCCCCTCACGCCGGAGAGCGTGATGCCCGGCGCCTCCCTCACCAAGGCGGCGTTTGCCACGCTCGCCCTGCAGCTCGTGGATCACGGCGTCCTCGACCTCGACCGCCCGATCGTGGACTACCTCACGAAGCCTCTCGCGGAAAACGAGAGATTCCGCGACCTCGCGGGGGACCGGCGACTCCGCTGCGTGACCGTGCGGATTCTCCTGAGCCACACCAGCGGCCTGCCCAACCTGCGCCAATTCGAGCCCGACAAGAAGCTGCGCTTCAACTTCGAGCCCGGAACCCGGTATGCCTACTCGGGCGAGGGAATCAATCTCCTCCAGCTCGTGATCGAGGAGATCACCGGACAGCCCGTCGCCGAGCTCATGCAGGAGCGTGTCTTCGACCGCTACGGCATGGCACGCACGAGCATGATCTGGCAGCCGGCGTTCGACACGAACTTCGCCATCGGCTACGACGAGGAAGGACATGCCGTGGCCCACGAGAAGCGTTCCCGCGCCAACGCCGCCGGCTCGATGGAGACGACCATCCAGGACATGGGTAAATTTCTTCAGGGAGTGATGCGCGGTTCCGGGCTCAGCGCCGCGACCAAGCGCGAGATGACCGCGCCTCAGATCCCGATCTTCTCGCGGCAGCAATTTCCCACGCTCTCGTCCGACACCACCCTGGCGAACCGCGCAATCTCACTCTCCTACGGCCTCGGCTGGGGCGTCTTCCGCTCTCGATTCGGACCTGCCTATTTCAAGGAGGGCCACGACGAGGGCTGGGAGAGCCACGCCGTCTGCTTCGGCGACAAGAAGATCGGCATCGCGATCATGACGAACAGCGCCAACGGAGATCGGATTTTCATGTCGTTGCTGAACGAGCTCCTCGGGGACAAGGACACCCCGTGGAGCTGGGAAGGCTACGCACCGGCGCGTTGAGCCAGGGATGGCTCAGACAGGCTCCCGAACGAAGAACGCCGCCGGAGACCGGCGGCGTTCCTGAAACCGAATTCCCTCGGGATCAGTCGATCGAGAAATTGAGCAGGTTCACCGGTGTCGAGCAGTTGACGGAATTGGCCGTGGTCGTGATGGTGTCGATGCGCACGCCGCTCAGGCCCGCCGCGGCCACCGAGCTGTCGGTCCCGACCCGCCAGCGCAGAACGAACGTCTGGGTGTTGGCTGCCGGCGGCAGGGTGATGGTGGTCGTGATGTACGTGGGTGCGGCGGTCGTCCCTCCCGATAGTCCGCCCCACGCCTGCCGCCCGTTGATCGGGTTGGTGGCCGCGGCGATCGTCCGCGTGTACCCTCCCGCCACGAACACTCCCCCCGCCGTGATGATGTCGACGAATCCGCCGCCGTTGATGTTGATGTCGAGCACCATCCCGTCGAAGGTATTGCCCGGGTTGGCCACCGAGGCCTCGAGGTTGAAGAGGTTCCGAAACGTGAGCTGGTTCGCGGGCTGAAGAGTCGGCGACACCAGCTCGATGCTGGTCGCGATGATGTTGTCCGGGGCGAAGGCATCGTTCGGCGCCGTGTCCGCGCCCGTCAGCGAGGTCACGAAGTCCGCCGTGCCGCCGGTATGCGTCGACGTCCAGCCCGCCGGTAGTGCGGGAACCACGACACTGTCGAAATTCTGCGAGAGCGCATTGACGCTCGTCGTGGCTCCGAGCTGAAAGAGGAAGGCCGCGGTGCCGGCGTTCGTGATGCCGTCCTGGAGGGCGAGCGTGGCCGTCAGCGTGCCGCCACAGACGCCGAGCGCCTGGAACGAGAAGGGACGCGAGGTAGTTCCGCTCGTGGGAATGACTCCGTAGCTCTGCGGTGCGCTCGGCCCGTTGACGCCGCCCGTCGGCTGCAGGGTCGCGACCAGGTTCGTGGTCGCCGTGCCGCCGGTGTTCTTCAGGGGAAGGTTGACCGTGACCGTCTCGTTCGGGTCGATGGCGTTGTTCAAGGGTGCGAACGATTCGGTCGCGATGGAGGCCGGGGGGGCGGCGACGACCTGGATGCCGCAGCAGATGAAGACCTTGTTGATCTCGATCGTCACGCAGCCGACCGTGCCGGTGTCGGCGCTGGCATTGTCCACGACCCGGAGCTTCCAGATGCCCGCCGAGGGCTTGCCGTTCATCGCGGCGAGGAGGGCCTCGGAACGGAACGTTCCGGCCCACGGGGGCGTTCCCGCCGTGATGGCCGTGGCCGCCTGATCGTCGAACTTCGTGGGGGTGCCCGCGCAGTCGTTGGCGCCGGTGCCGAAATTGGATGCGCCGCCGCCGCGATGGTTCACGAGGTTCACGATCGTGTTGTCGGGATGCACGAGGTCGATCTTCAGGTCGCCGACGAACGTGTGATTCAGCCGCACGCTGACGTTCACGTCGGTGACCGGGCCGACGTTGGGCACGGTCACCGGGACATCGACTCCGGTGGCGTTGTTGTCCGGGATGGCCGCGGCGACGTTGCCGGAGCTGGCGATGGTGGAGGAGAGGACTCCCGCGGTGAGCGTGAATGTCGCGGTTCCCAGGTTGGTGGCGCCGTCCTGCAGCTGCAGGGTGACCGTGACCGGTGTGCCGCACACGACGGTGCTCCCGACGGTGAACGTGAAAGGGCGAACGACGGCAGACCCGCTCGCCTGCACGATGCCGTAATTCTGCGGCCCGCTCGGCGCGGTCACGCCTCCCGTGGCCTGGAGGGTGACGACGAGGTTCGCGGTGTCGAGCGTGCCCGTGTTCTTCAGCCCGAAGTTCATGGTCACGGTCTCGTTCGGGTCGAGGACCGAGTTCGCAGGCGCACAGCTCTCGGCGGTGACGGCGGTGGTATCCGCCACCGGCTGTTTGAGGGTACCGACCAGGCAGACGTTGACGGTGGTGGTGGCACTCGCCGTGACGACGACGCCCGGCGTCGTGGAGGTGGCGTAATTCAACCCGCCGACCGTGACGGAGTACGTCCCCGGCGCCATCGCGATGGAATAGAAGCCCGCCGCGTTCGTGGCACGAGACTGCCCGTCCGAGAACTGGACGAGCGCGCCCGAGATCGGGAGGCCGCTGCTGCAGTAGGTGATCGTGCCCTGGAGCGTGCCGGTCGGCGGAGCGGCTGCGCAGGGCGCGCCCGTCTGGAAGCTGCCGATCCTGGTCTGCCAGGTCGCACCGCCGTTCATGAACTCCTGCGTGTACCAGAACGTGCAGTCATCGACGGGGTCGACGCTGAGGTCGCTGTAGTCGCCCCAGCGGCCGGAGGTGCTCGTCTGCGAGCTGGTGCCCGCGATGAGAATCCCCTCGCCCTGCGCGAAGCCGGTTCCCGGGGCATCGGTCGAGAGCCGCACCGCATACCGCACGCTCGGCGACACGGTCGCGCTCGACGCGCTGAAGCCGACGACGAGATCGCCGCCGCGGTTCTGGGCCGCGCTCCCCATCCACCGGTGCGTCGTGTCTCCGGCCAGGCCGGCCCAGGTCGTCTGCTCGGCCACCACCCAGTTCGCGCCCACGCTGGGCCGGCTGAGCTGATAGACGCGCACACCGGCGCGGTAGGCCGGATTCACGGCCGCGTTCACGGTGTGGTTGGCGACGAGCGTCTCTTTCGTGCCGAAGTTGCGGTAGGCCAGACGGAACATCAACCGGTCGTTGATGGCATCGAGGAAGCTCCCGGCGCCGACCCCGGGCTGCGGAACGACGTTGCGGGTGTTGGGCACGGTGACCGGATCGAACGCGGCGACCGCGAGCGGGCTGCCTGCTCTCTCCACGAACGTGGAGCTGGCGGGCACGGCGAAATCGACATGGAAGTCGTAGAGCCGGATTCCGTCGCCCGGGTCTCCGAACTCGTTCGCCGTGAAATAGGCGAAGGGGCAGGGCGAGCCGGCCGGAGGGAGCGTGAAGCCGTCCAGGTCGGCCGGCAGCATGCCGCCGATCGTGTGGTTGCCCCCCAGCGGCGGGCCCTGGGCATTGAAGTAGACGTACCCCGCGGTCGGATCTCCCGCGATCATCTTGGCGCGGTTGAACGCGTACATGCCCGAGTCCTCGAAATCGGCGGGCGAGAACTGGTTGACGGTCATGTAGTACGCATCGGGCCACACGCCGATGTGCGGGTAATCCGGGAAGAGGTTGGTGCCCTGGGTGACGAAGTCGTACAGGTAGTACGCGCCGGTCGGATCGCCGGTCTTGGAGACGGCGAAGACCTGGTGGAACGGTCCCACATCGGGGTTGCCGCTCGGAATGCAGAACTGGCTGATGATCCAGCGATCCGCGAGCTGGTCGTAGTTCACCACCGGGTCACCGTCGTCGAGAGCGCCGCACGGGGGGCCCAGGGGCGCGAAGAGGCTGCTCAGCGTCGCGGTGGCCGTCAGCGGGTTTCCGCTCTTGTCCCACACGCGGAACGCCGAGTTCACCGTTTGCACGAAGTGGTTCGGCCCCACCTCACCGTTCGTGTCAGGCGGCAGAAACCCTTGGCCGATGGTGACGGTGTCGTTCAGGCTGATGCCCGGAAAGTTCTGGAGCACGGCGGGGAGCACCAGGGGCGCGGGTCCGCGAGCCGCATTGCTCGAGAGTGCGGCGTCGGCATCGCGGCGGGCGCTCGGGTCCGCCGTCCGCAGAGGTCGCTCGTTCTCTTCGTTGATCTTGTGAAGCTCCACGGCTGGCTTGCCCTCGAAGGACTTCACCGTCCGGGCCGGAAGGTTCCGCGCCGGAACCGACTCGGCGAATCGCACCGCCACGCTCGTCACGGGGCCCGAGACGGCCGACCAGGCCTCGCCCGCGAGCAAGGCGAACGTTCCCGCGAGCGCCGTGGCGAGCAACGGGCGCCGGAAGGACCCGCGGCGAGACTTCTGCCTGGACGGGGGGCACGAAAGCAAGAGACCCTGATTCGACTCAGTTACCACGCGACGCTCCTCTTCACGCAGGACCGCAAGGCTCTGCTCGCTGAAACTCTCGGATTCGAGGAGGGGGACTCTATTACAAGTGGGGTAATTCGTGCGCTGTTCCTGGCCCAAACTCCGTTTCTTGCGACGGGCTGCTAGGATCAAGGGCAGTTCAGAAACAGGGTCCTGCCCGACCCGGGAGAAAAAACGATGCTCAAGAGGCTCGTCCTGGTCGTCGCCCTGTTCCTTCTTCTCGGTCGCTCGCTCTGGGCGCAGACCTTTCCGGCCAGTTTTTCCCGAACCCAGATCGCCACGGTCTCGGTCCCCACCGGCATGGCATTCACACCCGACGGCAGGCTCCTCATCACCTCGCAAACCGGGTCGATTCGCGTGTATCAGGGGGGTGCGTTGCTGCCCACGCCGGCCCTCTCGCTTCCGGCGTCCCAGCTCTGCTCCGATTTCGAGCGGGGGCTGCTGAGCATCGCCGTGGACCCCGGCTTCGCGTCCAACGGCTTCGTCTACGTGTATTACACGTTCAACAGGAACGCATCGGGAAGCCCGTGTCCGTACAACTCGTCGCCCACCAACACGAGCACCCCGGTGAATCGCGTGTCCCGCTTCACGCTCCCGGCCGGCAACGTCATCTCTCCCGCCAGCGAGCTCGTCCTCGTGGACAACATCCTGTCGCTCAACGGTAATCACAACGGGGGCGACCTGCACTTCGGCGCGGACGGTTTTCTCTACATCAGCGTGGGGGACAGCGGCACCGGAGGGGCCCTCGCGCGGCCTTCGAGGCTGGACGTGCTCTCGGGAAAATTGCTGCGCGTGAACAGCGCGGACGGCTCGCCCGTCCCGGCGAATCCCTATTTCGCCGCGTCCGGGGCACGCCGCTGCGGCGACCCGGCCGGCCTTCCCGCTGGCGCGGGATCCTGCCAGGAGATTTTCGCGATCGGCTTTCGGAATCCGTTCCGTTTCAACTTCCGGCCGGCGACCAACAACTTTTACGTCAATGACGTGGGGCAGAACCTCTGGGAGGAGATCGACGACGTCGTCGCGGGCGCCGACTACGGCTGGAACCTGCGCGAAGGGCATTGCGCGAACGGCTCGACGTCCTCCTGCAGCCCCGTGGCGGGCCTCACCGAGCCGCTCTTCGACTACCAGCACGGCCAAGTCGTGGTGCCCGGAGGAGCGAGCAACTGCAACTCGATCACGGGCGGCGCCTTCGTACCGACGGGGATCTGGCCCGCTGCCTACGACGGCGCCTGGCTCTTCGGCGACTACGTTTGCGGCTCGATCTTCAGACTCTCGTCGGGGGGGCCGCCGCGCACGGCCGCGGCATTCGGCAGCGGGCTCGGAGGCGTGACCACGATGATCTTCGGGCCCTTCGGCACCACGCAGGCGCTCTACTACACGTCGTATTCCGGCAGCAGCGTCAACCGCGTGTCGTATGCCACGACGGGCAACGCTCCGTCGGCCGTCGCGTCCGCGTCGCCCTCCGGGGGGCCGCTTCCGCTCTCCGTGAGCTTCAGCGCAGCGGGCAGCAGCGATCCGGATGCGGGCGACACCCTGACTTACTTCTGGACCTTCGGAGACGGCACGCCAGAGACCTCCACGACGAATCTCACGATCCCGCACACCTACAGCACGCTAGGGCCGTTCACGGCGTCGCTGCGGGTACGGGACCAGGCGCTGATTTTCTCCACGCCGGCTTCCCTCACGATCTTCGCGGGGAACAACCCGCCGGTTCCCACCATCGTCACACCCGCGGCCGGAGCGGAGTTCACCGTGGGGCAGAGCGTCACACTCGGCGGCTCCGCCACCGATGCCGAGGATGGCGCGCTGCCGGCCAGCTCGCTCTCCTGGACAGTGCTGCTGCACCACGACACGCACTTCCATCCGTTCCTGGGCCCTGTCTCCGGAAATCCGGCGCCCGGCTTCACCGCGCCCGCGCCCGAGGATCTGCTGGCGGCCACGAACAGCTATCTCGAGGTGCAGCTCACCGCCACCGACTCGCAGGGGCTCACGACGACCGCCACGCGCAACTTCGCCCCGCAGAAGGTGAATGTTTCCTTCGTGACGTCGCCCAGCGGCCTGAACGTGAGCGTGAACGGCAGCCCGTTGACGGGCCCGCAGACCATCGTGTCGTGGACGGGATGGACGCTGAACCTCGTGGCTCCCGCTCAGTACGTCGGCCCCACGTTCTACAGTTTCGGATCGTGGTCGGATGGCGGCGCGGCCAGCCACGCGATCGTCACACCCGGCACGCCGGCCAGCTACACGGCGGCATTCATCCCCACGCTCCCCATCTCGAGCCTCCACACGATCACGCCGTGCCGTGTGGTCGACACGCGGAATGCCGACGGTCCCTTTGGCGGGCCCGCGCTGAATGCGGCGACGGCCCGGACGTTCATCCTCCCGGGAACGTGCGGGATTCCCTCGAGCGCCAAATCCGTGGTGCTGAACGTGTCCGCCGTCGCCCCGTCGAACCCTGGAAATCTGACGATCTACCCCACGGGGCTGGCCGCGCCCGCCACGAGCTTCTTGAATTTCCCGCCCGGCCTGACGCGCTCGAACAACGGCACCGTGCTCCTGGGGAACGCGGGCGGGGTCACGGTGTATCCGCTGATGTCGACCGGAATCGTCCACCTCCTCATCGACGTGCAGGGCTATTTCGAGTAGCGGCCGCCCCGAAGGTTTGATGAAGCCGATCTATCACCTCGACACGATCCCGCTCTTCAGGCATCTGGCGAAGGAGCAGCTCGCCATTCTCGAGACGACCACGCAGCGTCAGGTGTTCCAGCCCGGCGAGGTGATCTTCCGGCAGGGCGACGTCCCCGAGCACCTCTACGTGGTGGAGTCCGGCGGCGTCGACATCGTTCTGGAAGGGGAGAACCAGGAGATCATCCTGGCGTCCTTCGCGCCCGGCTCCTTCTTCGGTGAGCTGGCGATCTTCGACGACCAGCCGCGCAATGCCACGGCCCGCGCCACCGACGAGACGAGCCTGCTGTGCGTGTCGGGACGAGGCGTCATCGGCCTCATCGAGCGCTCGCCCGCTGCCGCGCGGCAATTCATCGCGGCGGTCGCGCTGCGCCTGCGCGGGGCCGACGAGATGCTCTCGCGCCTCCAGATCCGCAACGTGAACGACGCCATGGAAGAGCGCATGACCATGGGCGAGCGCATCGCGGACGCGGTGGCCAAGTTCGGCGGCTCGTGGCCCTTCATCATCCTGTTCGGGTGCTTCCTGTTCGGCTGGATGATCATCAACACGCGCCTGTTTCTCGCCCATCCGGTCGACGGCTTTCCCTACATCTTCCTGAACCTGATGCTGTCGTGCCTCGCGGCGATCCAGGCGCCCATCATCATGATGAGTCAGAACAGGCATGGGGCGAAGGACCGGCTCCGCGCGGATGTGGAGTACCAGGTCAACCGCAAATCCGAGCACGCCGTGCAGCAGCTGCACCGCAAGGTGGACGAGCTGCGCGCCCTCCTTCTCCAGGAGCGCGCCTCCCGCCGCCCGGATCAGGAGCCTGTCCGCCAGATTTCTTGACGCCCCTGGATGCACCCTCTACGCTCCGCGGCGATGATCCCCGTTCCTGCAAAGAGAACAGCCTGAGGAGGCCGATCGTGAACATGCTGATCCGCAAGATCTCCCTTGCCGTCGTGGCCGCCGGCGTCCTGGCGCTCCCCTCCTGCGGCAAGAAGCCGGCCTCCCCCGACATCAAGATCGGGCTCATCGCGGAGCTCACGGGCGACATCCCCGCGGTGGGTACCTCGTGCCGGAACGCGGCGAAGATGGCCGTGGACGAGATCAACAACGCCGGCGGCATCCTGATCGACGGCAAGAAGCACGGGCTCGGGCTCGTCGTCGAAGACAGCAGCGCCAAGGCCGACCAGGCCGCCGCGGCCGCGCAGAAGCTCATCAATCAGGACGAGGTCCTCGCCATCATCGGCCCGAATGCAAGCCTCGGAGCCATCCCCGCCGCGCAGATCGCCGAGAGCGCCAAGGTGCTGCTGATCACGCCCTGGTCCACCAACCCCAAGACCACGCTGGACAACGACGGCAATCCCAAGAAATACGTGGTGCGCGCCTGCTTCACCGACTCTCTGCAAGGGAAGGTGCTCGCCAAGTTCGCCAAGGAATACATGCACGCCAGCAAGGCGGGCGTTCTCTACGACGTCGCGTCCGAAGCCCCGAAGGGGCAGGCCGAGCTCTTCAAGAAGGATTTCGAGGCGGACGGCGGAAAAGTCGTCGCGTTCGAGACGTACACGACGGGCGACAAAGACTTCTCTGCCCAGCTCACGAAAATCAAGGCGGCAGGTCCCGACATCGTGCTGCTCCCCAGCTATTACAGCGACGTGCCGCTGCAGCTGCAGCAGGCGCACCGCTTGGGGCTCACCGTGCCCTTCCTCGGCAGCGACACGTGGTCGAGCCCCGAGATCATCAAGCTGGCCGGAGCCGACGCCGAGGGCGCGTACTTCTGCAACCACTACTCGCCGAGCGCCAAGAACGAGATCACCGGACGCTTCGTCGTGTCCTACAAGAAGCTCTACGGGCAAGAGCCAGACGACGTGGCGGCGCTCACCTACGACTCGTTCAACGTGCTGCGCAAGGCGATCGCCGCGGGAGGAAAGCTCGACCGGCAGAGCGTGCGTGACGCCCTCTCGAAGATCGGCGTGCACGAGGGCGTGACCGGGAAGATCAGCTACCCCTCGGGCTCGGGCGACCCCGTGAAGGGCGCGGTCATGATGCAGGTCAAGGACGGCAAGTTCCTCTGGATCACGAACGTCGACCCGATGTGAGCGTGGTGAGCCGCCGGAGCCCCTTCGCCTGATGGTCTATTTCGCACAGCAGGCGCTGAACGCCCTCCAGCTCGGAAGCATCTATGCCCTGATCGCGCTCGGCTACACGATGGTGTACGGCGTGCTCGTGATGATCAATTTCGCGCACGGCGACATCTTCATGATGGGGGCGTTCACCTGCCTGGTGGCCGCCCTCTTCCTGAAGCTCCCCTTCGCCGGCGCCCTCGTGTTCACGATGGGGATCACCGCGCTGATGGGGATGGCCGTCGAGCGCATCGCCTATCGCCCCCTGCGCAATGCGCCGCGGATGTCGGCGGTCATCACCGCGCTCGGCGTGGGCCTCTTCCTCGAGAACGCCACGCTCGCCATCAGCCCGTATCCGCAGCGGGTGCCGGCGCTGCTGAAGAACACCACCTGGAACTTCGGCGGCCTGGCCGTCTCGTCGGTGCAGATGGTGATCGTGGGGCTCTCGATCGCGCTCATGATCGCCCTCGACCTGCTCGTCCGCCGCTCGCTGTGGGGCCTGGCGATGCGCGCCATCTCGTGGGACCGCGACATCGTCCCGCTCATGGGCGTGCCCGTGGCGCGAGTCGTGTCGACCACGTTCGCCATCGGAGGCGGGCTCGGCGGCGCGGCAGGGGTGATGTACGCCATGGCCTATCCCGTGATCGATCCCTCGATGGGAATCCTCGTCGGGTGGAAGGCGTTCATCTCGGCGGTGGTCGGGGGCATCGGGAACATCCGCGGGGCCATGCTGGGAGGCTTCATTCTCGGCGGGACGGAGATTTTCGTCGCCGCATTTCTCCCCTCGACCTATCGCGACTTCGTGGGCTTCACGCTCCTGCTCTGCCTCCTCATCGTGCGGCCGCACGGCATCCTCGGCACGCCTTCGCTCGAGAAGGTCTGAAATGCCGGGCTCGACGCAGAGCCAGACGGAGAGCCGGAACCCTCTCGGCCGGAAGTTCCTCGACCAGAGCGCCACGCTGCCCACGTTCGTGCTCGCGGGGTTTTTCCTTTGCTGGTCGATGCAGAACCTGGGCTTCGTGAATCCGTACTGGCAGCTCGTCCTGATCACCATCGGGATCAACTGCATCCTGGCCACCAGCCTCAATCTCGTGAACGGGGCGATGGGCGAGTTCTCGGTCGGGCACGCCGGCTTCATGGCGCTGGGCGCGTACACCGCATCCATCCTCACGGTCCGTCTCATCCCAGCCTCGCTCGTGACGTATTGCTTCCCGCTCGCGATCGTGGCGGGAGGGCTCATCGCCTCGCTCGTGGGGCTAGGGCTGGCGGTGCTCTCGTTCCGGACCCGCGGCGACTATCTCGCCATCGTCACGCTCGCGTTCAACATGATCGTCAAGTCCACCATCGAGAACGTGGACTCGATCGGGGGGCCGCGCGGCTTCCTCGGCATGCCCAAGCTCACCACGATCACCTGGGCATTCGCGTTCGTGGTGGCGAGCGTCTGGGTCATTCGCAACCTGCTGCATTCCAGCTTCGGGCGCGGTGTGCTTTCGATCCGCGAGGACGAGCTCGCCGCGAACTTGATGGGTGTGAACACGCGCCAGGCCAAGGTGCTGGCCTTCGCCGTGTCGTCCTTTTTCGCGGGCGTGGCGGGAGGGCTCTATGCCCACCTCCTGCAGTTCATCAACCCGAAGATGTTCGACATCGTGAAATCCACGGACGTGCTGGTGATGATCTACCTCGGCGGCATCGGCTCCATGACGGGCTCGCTGCTCGGCGCCACCGTGTTCACGCTGCTGCTCGAGCTGCTGCGCCCGCTCGGCATGGCGCGGCTCGTCGTGATGCCGCTCGTGCTCGTGGTG
>JBDSFL010000533.1:0-3204 GCA_039919545.1 Thermoanaerobaculia bacterium
AGCAGGAGGGCGTCGTAGTCAGGCGCCTCGGGGACCGCGTTGGGCCCGGCCGAGACGGCGGAAACCTCGAAGCCCTCGTCCAGGAGGAGAGTCTTCAACGACTCTCTGATGTCGGCCTCGTCGTCGCAGATCAGGATCCGGTGTGGCATGTTGGCTTGAGAATAGCGGAAGGCGGTTCAGAAGCGGCTGCGATCCGCGAGGGTGCGTGCCATCTCGGCCTCGGAGGTCTTGCCGAGCACCTCGTACCCCGAGGCGGAGCGGAGGAAAGCCTCGATCGCGCCGGCGCGTCCGAACGGCGAGCCTGCCTTGGCCGCCTCCTCGCGCGTGAGGCCGAGGTGAAACCACGACAGCGCCTCCCCCTCGGGAAGGCTTTCGCCCTGACGGATCTCGATCGCCTCGATCAGAAGCCTTTCACTGCGAGCCAGATGGACCAGGGCGGAAGCTGGCTCGAGCAGCGCCAGGCGCCTCAGCGCGGCCGCGTAATTGTGCAGCGTGACGCCCCGCGCGATTCGGCGCTCGGCCGTGCGCCAGACGAGCGCCCGCTCGTACATGCGCACGGCCTCGTGCAGCGCATCGAGCGACTCACCCAGGTTCTGCAGCGCGTTCGCGCGGTTGTGAAAGGCGCGCGACACGTCGTCGGGCTCGGCCTCGGCCGTCCACGTGCCCAGCGGCACCTCGAAGGCCTCGAGCGCGCGATCCAGGTGCGCGGCGGGCCCCTGGCTGCCCAGGAACACGGCGAGGTTGTGAAAGAACGTCGCGCGATCCGCGGCTGATTCGAAAGGGATCGTCTTGGCCATCGACCACAGATCGTCGGCGAGGAGACGCGCGTCGTCGTGACGCCCAGCCGCGTTCAGCTCCTCCTGCAGATGGATCCATTCGCGGAACGCCGCGCGGGGAGACGCCGCGAAGGACTCCCGGTAGCGCTCGAGGAGCGCTTCGATCGTCACGAAGCCCCGATGCTCGAGGGCCGCACGAACGTCACCGCGCCTGCAGAAAGCCGCGCTGCTCGAGCAGGCTCACGATCGACGCGGCGTTCTGAGCCGCCGAGACCGTGACCGTGTCGAGCGTGAGCTCGGCCGCGAGCGGCGCCTCGTACGGATCGTCGATGCCGGTGAAACCCTTTATGGCGCCGCTGCGCGCCTGGGCGTACATCCCCTTCACGTCCCGCTGCTCGCAGACCTCGAGCGGCGTGTCGACGAACACCTCGATGAAGCTCTCGGCGCCGACCATCGCGCGGACGGCGTCGCGCGTGCCGCGATACGGGCTGACCGCGGCGCAGATGACCGTGCCGCCGTGCCGGACGATCTCGGTTGCCACGAAACCGATCCGGAGGATGTTCGTGTCGCGGTCGGCGCGGCTGAAACCGAGCCCTTTCGACAGGTGCGAGCGGACGACGTCGCCGTCCAGCACCGTGACGGGCCGGCCGCGCTCCATGATCTGCGAAACCAGCTCCTCGGCCGTGGTGGTTTTTCCGGCCCCGCTCAACCCCGTCAGCCAGACGCAGAAGCCCTGCTGATGCCGCGGCGGGTAGCTCTCGGCGAGGATGGCCGCGACCTCCGGGCGCGTGAACCACGGGGGAAGCGGGCGCCCCGCGCTGAGGTACTCGTCGCGCACCTGGGTGCCCGAGAGCGAGAGCGTGCGCGCACCGGCCGGCACGCGCGAGGATTCCTCGTAGCGGTCTTCGTCGGGAAGATAGACGAGCTCCTCGAACGGGACGATCGTCATCCCGAGCTCCTTGGCGTGCTCGTTCACCAGCTTCTGGGCATCGTACGGACCGTAGAACGGGCGTCCCGTGGAATCGTTGCCGGGGCTGGCGTGGTCGCGCCCGACGATGAAATGGTTCGCGCCGTAGTTGCGGCGGATCAACGCATGCCAGAGGGCCTCGCGCGGGCCCGCCATGCGCATGGCCAGCGGGAGCAGCGACAGCAGGATGCGGTCGGGTTCGTAGTACCCCTGCGCCAGCGCCTTGTACGTCCTCACGCGCGTCATGTGGTCCACGTCGCCGGGCTTCGTCATGCCGACCACGGGGTGAAGGAGCAGCACGCCGTCGGTTTTCGCGACGGCCCGGTGCGTCAGCTCCTCGTGCACGCGGTGGAGCGGATTGCGCGTCTGGAAAGCCACCACGTTCTGATGCGGGCTTCGCGCCAGCAGCTCACGCACCTCGGCCGGCGTGCGGCGCAGGTCACGAAAATCGGAGGGCGCCGGCAGGCGCAGAACGCGCAGCGGCCCGCTGACGTTGCGCCTTCCCCACCGCTTCATCTCCGCCACGAGCGGATGCTTCGCGTCGTTCGTGCCGAGGACCTTCCTCGCCACCTCGTCCGCGTCCCACGAATAGATCTCCTCGATCCGCAGGATCGCGAGAAGCTCGTTCTTGGAGCTGCGCAACGCCACGTCGGTGCCCACGGCCACCGGCGCGTCGTCGGCCACCGACAGCGTGATCGGGATCGGGAAGAGAGAGCCGTCGGGGAGCCTCATCGTATCGAGCACGCTCTGGAGCTGCGTTTGGCTCATGAAGCGGTCGAGCGGTGAGAACGCGCCCGTGGCCAGCAGCTCGAGGTCGCAGACCTCGCGATCCGAGAGAGGCAGCGAGGGGAGCGACGCGGCATGCCGAGACGCTTCCTCGAGAAACATGCGGGGTTCCAGAAGATCGACGAGGGAGCCGCCGCAAGGCTGGATGAGGGGAGCCATGGTTGATTGCACGGCGCATTATCGGAATCCGGTGTGTTCCCGTCCACAGAGCCAGGCTCTGCAGGAGAACTCCGCTTGATCAACAATTGCGCCGGATCCCTTCACGGCGCGAATCGTCGCGAAATCATGGACTGGCCGAGGGATAGCGAAGGCACTCGCCGAGGTACGGCAAAACTCATCCGACGTCGTGAAGCTTGTCATCCTCTGAAGATTTCGATGCGATTTGTCGCAGGCCTGGGGAACGACCGTGGGCAATTGACGCTTACAAATGCACTCCATGTTGAGGCTTGACTGGCCTATGTCGAAATCTGACAGTAGAATGCACACCAAAGTAGGAGGAGGAGAAAAATGCGCTTACGCGTGATCGCGGCTGCCGCTGCATTGATTTTATTTTCGTCTGGCTCGCGAGCCGAAAATCAGGAAGGTCTGCGGAACTGGTCAGCGGCTCCCTACTGGTCCCCCGCCGTCGAAGAGGCCCGCGAGGAACCGGGCGCCCGCAACGCGCTTTCCGTGTCC
>JBDSFL010000567.1:0-32412 GCA_039919545.1 Thermoanaerobaculia bacterium
CGTTGGTCGTGTCGTTGAGCGAGATCCGAAAAAGGATGCGAACGAAGAGGTTCACCAGCCGATTCAGCCGGAGCTTCAGCCAGGGGTAGTCGATGACACCGCCGCCGGCCACGAATCGGCTCCCGAAAACGCATTCCCAGCCCTGATTCAGCACCTGCCAGTAGCGCACCGCATCACGACAATCGTCACTCTCGTCCGCCATGACGATCACCACGGCATCTCCGGTGGCCGCTTCGAGCCCCACGATCACCGTACGACCAAAGCCGTGCGCCCCCGTGTTCCTGACAGGACGAAGCTGGGGCAGACGTTTCTGAACTTCTTCGAGAATGGCCCAGGTGCCGTCGGTGCTCCCGTCGTCGACCACCACGATCTCGTGGTCGATGCGGTGTAAACGAAGCTCGAGGTGGAAATGCTCGATCGTCGACTCGATGCAGCCCGCCTCGTCACGGGCCGGAATGATGACCGACAATTTCGTGAGCGGCGGCAGGGAGGGGTCCGGGCCTCGGCCTTTTCTCATATGTTCGCCGTCGCCCACGACTGGAGGTGGACGGTCATCACGGTCACGACGGGACTCGGTGCCGCCATGCCTCTACGATCTGGCGAATCGTCTCGTCGAGCGAGATCGTGATGTCCCACGAGGGATAGTGGCTCTTCATCTTGCGCAGATCACTGTAGTAGCAAATGTGGTCGCCCAGGCGGTTCTGCTCCGCGTAGGCATGGATCTGGGTGATGCCCGTATACGTCTCGGCGAGCCGGAAGGCTTCGAGCACGCTGCAGGAGTTCGCCTTTCCGCCCCCGAGGTTGTACACCTCGCCGCGGCGCGGGTCGCGGATGAACGCGTCGATGAACCGTGCGACGTCGACCGCGTGGATGTTGTCGCGCACCTGCTTCCCGAGATACCCGAACACCTTGTACTCGCGCCTCTCGAGGTTGCATTTCACGAGGTAGCTCAGGAACCCGTGCAGCTCGACACCGCTGTGGTTCGGGCCGGTCAGGCAGCCTCCCCGAAGGCAGCAGGTGGGCATGCCGAAGTAGCGTCCGTATTCCTGAACCATGACGTCTGCCGCGACCTTGCTGGCACCGAACAGGCTGTGCATGCTCTGGTCGATCGGAAACGTCTCCGGAATTCCCTCGCTGAACCCGGGATCGGCGTAGTCCCAGCGCGTTTCGAGCTCCACGAGCGGAATCCGGTTGGGCGCATCCCCATAGACCTTGTTCGTACTGAGGTAGACGAACGGAGAGTCCGGGCAGGAACGCCGGGCGCCCTCGAGCAGGTTCAGCGTTCCGACGGCATTCGTGTCGAAGTCCTCGAAGGGAATCGCGGCGGCACGATCATGCGAGGGTTGCGCGGCAGCATGAACGATGGCGCCGGGCCGGAGCTCCGCGAGGAGGCTCGCGACGCCTTGCCGGTCGCGAATGTCGAGCTCGTGGTGAACGAACCCTGGAACGGATCGGAGAAGCCGCTCCTGGTTCCAGCGCGTATCACCTGCGGGCCCGAAGAATGCCGCCCGCTGGTTGTTGTCCAGGCCGTGAACGAGAAAGCCATTCGCCCCCAGAAAGCTCACGACCTCGCTCCCGACGAGTCCGGAGGAGCCGGTGACCAAGGCGACCTTCACGGCTTCGCTCCACGGCCACGACCCGGATTCTCAATCATGAGCCGGAGCGCTTCCAGAGAGGAAGCTCAACGAAGCCGTTTCGTTCCATCAAGGCTGGCGAGGATACTTCAAAGTGAAGGAATCCCCATGACGCAGACCTGCCGCGATCAGCCCTTCAGGGAAGCAAACCGTTCGCGAAGCCGTTGAACGCCAGACCCAGGTCGCGCCCGGCGAGGAGAGCCCCTCCCTGCCGAGTGATCTGGCTCGAGTACACGGGAAAGCTCATGGCACGCGGTGCGCCGGCGCCAGTCGCCGAGTCCGACGAGACGCGTACGACCAGCAGATCACCTCGGCGGACGGCGAGCCCCGCCGACAACCGCACAGGGACCCATGTGCTGCCGCGCATTGCCCGCAGCTCCACGACAGCACCCACGATCTTTCGATCGTTCGCGTCGATGTCGATATTCAGAACACCCTGGCCGCCGGCGGCGGCCGGAGTGATCAGGACGCCGACGTCCCGAAGAGTGTCGACGGGGCAGAGGATCTTCGACACCAGCTCCGATCCTCGAACGATGGCTTTCGTGGGTAGGCCTTCGAGCGGTCGCGCCACGAGAAGCGCATCGACTCTCTTTCGGCATGGGCCGAGCTTCGCCGCTTGAAGGCAAGCGGCGATCCGCCGAACCTCGGACAGGTGATAGACATCCCGCAGATTTTCGTCTGGCTGAGTCTGGATGTTCTGGATCTCGTACCTGTGCAACCTCCTCGTCCTGCCCCACGCCTCCATGCGCGGATAGGCCGTGACCGCAGCGACCACCCAACCCACGCCGACGAGCCAGCCACAAGCCAGGAGCAGCGTGCGCCCGAACTGGCTGTTTCGTTGCCCTGCAAGACTCAA
Source organism: Thermoanaerobaculia bacterium (assembly GCA_039919545.1). Taxonomy (GTDB): domain Bacteria; phylum Acidobacteriota; class Thermoanaerobaculia; order UBA5066; family UBA5066; genus JBDSFL01. Next base: position 2,491 of record JBDSFL010000567.1, read on the forward strand.
GACAATGCCAATCATGGCGAATATCGTGTACGTCACGTACTTGGATTCGGCGGCTCCCTCGAGGCCGAAGCGGTAGCGGCCGAGTCCGATCACCGCGGCGCTCCCGACGCCGATCAGCGTGAGACCGATCAAGCCCGCGTGCGCCGTCCATTTCGCTGTCGCAAGAGTCCCGAACAGCGCCATGACGATGAGCAATGTCATCGCAACACCCACCACGATCGACCACCGAATGGAGCTCCCGGCGAAGGGAGAGCCCAGGCTGGTCAGCGCCGCCAGAGCAATTCGTACGGCTGCATCCAGCGTCCATTCCGTTGGCTGGTGCGGCGCCGGGACTTGATACTTGCTGAAGTAAGCGGCCACCAGTGTCGCCGAGGCCAGGAGCCACGCCCGACGACGGGCGACGGATTGGCGATTCAGGCACAGAACGACGAATCCGATTGGAAACACGATGATTCCGTTCAGGGTCGAGAACAGCGCGACGAACGACGCTGCGATGGCTGCCACGAACGAGCGTCGCGTCTTCCGCAAGAGAAAAACGAGAGTCCACACCATGCCGGCAACCGTGAAGTAATGGCACGTCATCAGACCGTACAGCATGTTCATGTGCTGCGCGGGAATGCACAAAAGAAGCGGGACAGGCCAGAAACGCCACGCCGGCTCGTCGACCGCGGTCCGATAGAGGTTCCAGATTCCGAACGCGACCAAGCCGACGAGGACGGCGCTCACGTACATCTCGGCCACGGGATTCCAGTCCGTGAAGTATCCGAGCCCCAGCATGGCCATCTTCGTCCAGACGATCCGATGCTCGTTGTGCTGACGGAACATCCACCAGAGCCAGGGGCGTCCGTGGCCGATGTCGACGAAGAGATCGGCGTAATAGTATTCGTCCCAGGCCTGCACGGCCTGGCCAAAAACCGCGACGATGGCCGCTTGGACCGCGACCGGCGCGACAACGAACAAGGGCAGGAGCCGTGATCGGGAGGGTCGCGAGCCGTCCGGCTGGGGCCCGGTCATCGGACTCTCACGGGAATCACGAGATCTGCCGCGCCCCTGGTGTCGAACCACGAAACGAGCTCCTGCAAGAGCTCGAATCGCAGCAGGTATTCCCCTGGGTCCCGCGGACCCCTGACGTTGACGAGCAAGGTCACCGTTTCGCCTGGCGCGAGCGATCGAGGGAGATCGACCCGGTTACCGGTTCGTCCTGCTTCTTCGGCTGGAGTCTGAATCCACTGGTGACTGAGCCGGACTGCAAACCCGCCATTGCGTTTCGCTGGATCCCCGGCGAGCACATCGGGCCAGACCTTGTCCGACCGATTCGTGAACGTGATACGGACATCGAGATCGGCATTCACCGGAATGGCAGCCGGGACGTCGTGCGGCCCCCACTGAACGTTGAATCCCGAGCTGGCGAGCGGTTCCCTCGCGGCCGGCATCACGACGATCGTTTCCCTTTCGGCGAAGGGTCTCTCCCTCGGATTGCAGGCGCAGACAAGCAGAGTCACGCAAAAGCACCAGCAAGGGAGCGACCGCATCCCTTGATCGTGGCATGCGCACCCGGGAGGGTCAATTGGATCGGCCGTGACCACGAAAAATGACGAAGCTCTCTGTCGACTTCCGCTGGAATCCTTCCAGGGCACCCCTCCTCAGCGATCTCCACCTCAAGTCGTCACGATTCCGTGTCCGATCTCCCCGAGGAAGCACGAGGGGGGGACAAGGGGGCTGACCACGTTCGTCCCACGAGGATTCTCCACGAGCGGAGTGACTGCTACGGAATCATCATTTCGGGCGGATTCGATCCGGCCGACCCGTCGGTGACGAAGGAGGCACGCTCAGTCGCGCCCGAGCCTGTGGGCATCAACGGGAGAGAGAGGAGGCCTCTTGAGACCGAGCGGTGCCACATCGGCCGGAAATTCCGCATGAACGGTACCTGGCTGCCATTTCTTCATCTGGATTTGCCATTGAAAGCCACGAAGCGTGGGGGCGACGATCGAGGAGAGACTCAGCCCCGCGTTCTCCGCCGTCCTGCGAAGCCAGGCTTTGTCGAAAATGACCGCGTTCGTCGGGTCGGTATCATTGATGAAGAGAGCATTCTGAAATTCTTGCATCATCGGAAACTCTGATTTTTCAAAAAGAAACCAAGTCGTGATTGCAATTCCATCCTCGTGAAGAACCCGGCCGAGCTCCCGCAGGTAGAACGCAGCCGCAGCCTCATTCACATGGGTGAACACGGACCAGGCTACAAAAAGAGTCACCGAAGAATCTTCTACAGGGAATGGAAGCATCCCGACCATTCCCTCGGGATTGAATCCGCGGTTCCATACGTCGTGGTGACGAAACTCGAAATTGGAAGCGACACGCGACAAGTTCCGTCGACACCAGTCGACCATTCCCGAATGGAGATCGATCCCGAGGTAGCGGCCCGGTGCCGGATGCTGCTGAATCAGTTTGCGCGCCACCCTCCCGCATCCGCATCCGAAGTCGAACACGACGTCGTAGGCCGCGGGGGGAATTCCGGGAAACACGAGATCCCCAGTCGGGTTGTCGTAGAAACTCTCTTCCAGAGGTCCCACGAGGGCCATGAGTTCGAGCGGTGGAAACGGGATGGGGAGACCTGTCGGGGAGACCGCGTCTGGTCCCTGCATCACGCGAGTCCCGAGCAATGACCGCAACGATCGACAGGCGGTACGAGTTTGTTGGTGGTCAAGAGCATGTCCCTTTCTCCTTGCGGGAGATGTTGATCTTAAGGCAGCTCGACGCGCGGGCGGAACCGCATCGGAGATCTTCGATCGGCAGGAATCGACAGATGAAATCGTTCGGTTAGAATCGGCGGCATGACATCCTTCCATCGTCACGGCCATGCGATCGCTCTGAACGCGGCTCGCGCGCTCAGCCTCGTTTTCGGCTTCTCGCTCCTCGTGAGCTGCGGTCGTCCATCCGGTCCCGCCGCCCCCGCCGCCCCCGCCGCTCCGGTTCATGGCAAATATCTCCTGCTCTGGGAAAGCAACGATTCGCCGAGCTCGATGCGCCATGACTCGGAGGCGCTTGTGCATGTTTCGGCCAAGAACTCAGGCGATTGGCCTTGGCCGAACCCGGCCGCCGCGAGCCCGACCAACCCGACGGGGATGTACGCCGTGCGGCTGGCCTACCGCTGGCTGCGTGAAGACGGCAGCCTCGCCGGAGAGTATCCGACGCGCGCCGACCTTCCGGTCAGCGTGCCTCCGGGCGGAACGGCCACCTTCACGATCAAGGTGATCGCCCCTCCTTCGCCCGGGAAGTATCAGCTCCAGTTCGATCTCGTCGAGGAGCTGGTGACCTGGTTCGAAGGGAAGGGAAATCCGAAGCTCCTGGTTCCGGTCACGGTCGAGTAGCGCTCTCCGCGCTCCAGGCGCGATCCGGCTATCATTCCGATCATGGAAAACTTTCCCTTCCGGGGTCTGCGAAATCTGTCCGGGATCCTCCTGCTCGCGGTTTCAGGAACGGCCTGGACGGCGCCGATCACGAATATCCTGATCGACCAGGACGGCGTCTGTCGCGTCTCCGACCGGGCTTTGATCGACTCCGGTCGGCGTTTCCAGGATAACGAGATCGCCCGGCTTGCCCTCCACCTTCGAGGGGCCGAAATCCCGCTTCTCGTCACGAAGCTTCCCGCCGGTTCTCCGGAGGGGCGGTTTTCACTGGAATTCACGGGGGAATTCGCCCGGGGTGAGAAGACTTACCTGAACGAGTACACCTCCTCCAACGTCTATCGGCTGGATCCGCTGCCCGACGGCCAAAGCCCCAAGCGGATTCGTTCTGCGACCTCGACCCTGGCGTCCCGAAACGTATCTGCCGCGGAGGCTTCCGTCTTCACGGCCCATCACGAGCTGAACAAGAAGCTCATCCGCTTCAGCGGAAGCGAGATTCACGACGAGAGCTGGTTCTGGACCGTCGTCAGCGGCACGGATGAGGGTCCGACCTCCGTCGACATCCAGGCCGACAGCGTGGCCCCGCAGGGATCTTTCACGCTGAGAGTCGGCCTCTTCGGCTACTCGCACCTGCCCGCGAATCCGGATCACGGCATCGATGTCTCTTTCAACGGCAAGGCTCTGGGCAAGGCCGTCTGGGACGGCGAAGTCGCCTACGTTTTCGAGCGAACCCTGGACCAAGCGCTGTTGCACGAGGGGGGAAATTCCTTGACGCTCCGGGCCAAGGGAGAGGCCACGGCCGGAATCGACCTCGCCCTCCTGGATTGGGTGGAGCTTTCGTATTCGCGCCGTCACGACCTCAGCCAGCGCGGACAGGTCTCCGTTTCCGCGCTTCCCGGCAGCACGGTCAAGATCCGCAGCGCTCAGCCGGTCACCCTGTTCGACGTCTCGGGCGCCTCGGCTCTCAGCGCTCCCTCCCGGAACGGCTTCGCCGAAGTTCAGCTGCCGAGTCTCGAGAGCAACAGGGCTCCCGCAACGCCGGTCCGCTGGACCGCCGTGAGGGATGGCAGCGCGCTTCCTCCCCGGGCGATCTCGACATCGGAAGGGCGAGACCTGAAGAACGCCTCGCTCGGCGCGGATCTCATCATCGTTTCCCACGAGCGCTTCCTGAAGGCTTCGGAGCGTCTGGCGCTCGCGCGGCGGGCGGAGGGGCTCAAGGTGGCGGTGGTCGCCGTTCAGGACGTCTACGACAATTTCCGCCACGGCTTCATCCATCCTGAGGCCCTCCGTGACTTTCTTCTGTACGCAAATCGCAGCTGGAAGGTCAAGCCGCGTTACGTTCTCTTCGTGGGCGACGCGAGCTGGGACTACAACAACACCGTCGTTTCCGATGCCGACTACACCGACTGGAACTGGTGGCCGGAGAACCCCTGGGGGAAAAACGGCAGCAACGTCGCCGGCAAGACGAATCTGAGGAACGACCGACTCTTCATTCCGACGCACCAGTACCAGTCGCCGTGGGGACACGCGGCGTGCGACAACTACTTCGTATCGGAGGGGGGAGATGCTGGATCGGCTCTCATGGCCATCGGCCGGCTCCCTGTCGCCACGGAGGCCGAGGCGGACGCGACGATCGACAAGATCCTCGCCTACGACCGGCTGGCCCCCGGCTCTCTGAAGAACGCGCTCTTCATCACGAACGACGAGCAGGGTTTTCAGCTGCAGACCGATTCGCTGGTCGAGCTGGCCAAGCGGGAGGGCTACACGACCCACAAGGTGTATCCCAAGCACGAGCAGATGGACAACGTCGAGAACACCAAGGCGCTCCTCGAGCAGTTCGATGCGGGCCAGGCGGTCGCGATTTTTTACGGGCACGGAGGCCGCTACATCTGGCGCACGGGTCCGCCGGATCTCAAGAAAAATCACGACCTCTTCACTCTCGAGCACCTCGATCAGCTCCAGGCGACGACCGGCATGCCCGTCGTCGTGAGCCTCACCTGCTACTCGGCTCCGTTCGATCATCCCGTGGCCGACTCGATCGGCGAGAAGTTTCTCCGCATCTCGGGGCGAGGCGCCATCGCGGTGATCGCGTCCACCTGGAGGAACTCTCCGCCCATCCAGCTCGGCCAGAAGCTGCTCGAGCTGCTCGGAACGAACGATCACCCTCGCATCGGCGACGCCTACCTGGCGTCCAAGCGCGGAACCGATCCGATCACGGCGGCGACCTATGTCCTGCTCGGCGATCCCTCGACGCCTTTCAAGGGACTTCGACAGTCCGACCGCCCCGCCTCCTCGACCCAGAAAGCTACGGCTGCGGTTCCGGAGGCCGGGAAGACCGAGAGCACGAAGTAGGAAGCAAGCCGACGAACCTGGGCCCCGGGTCAGGGGCCGAACGAGAGCCAGAGCAGAAGCGTCGAGAGCGCCGTGCCCGCCAGCAGGCGGCGCCATTTCGAAGCGCTCGACGTCGCATCCTCCGGGAGGAGCGCCTTCCGGGGCGCCACCAGCCACGCAACGGCACAGCCCGCGAAGAGGTCCACGCACGGCAGGAAGGCGACGCGGTAGCGCGTCTTCACGTGCAGCAGGAGCAGGATGCCGACGCAGTAACCAAGGTAGGTGAGCGGCAGCCAAAGTTTCTTTCGGACGGCCGCGGGTGGCAGCAGGAAGAGTCCGAAACTCGCGAGCGTCAGCGTGAGCGCGTGCATTCCCCAGGCCCAGCGGCGCGCCAGGAACGCGGGCGTCGTCTCCGGCTCGGAGCGGCGGAAACGGCCCCCCGCGAGCTGGTCGGTGAAGAAGCTGTTCTTGTCGAAGAGCCGCGTGTACTGCTTTCCGAGCTGGCCGCGCAGCGTTCCGAGAAGGCCGCGCTGGGCCACCCGCTCCCGCACGCGCGCGAGGGCAGCCCGGTCTCGATCCCCGGGCGTGATCCCCGCGTTCTGATATTCGGCGTAGATCCTTCCCGCCGTCGCGTCGTAGTCGGTCCGGCTGTCCGGATCCTCGAGACCGATCCAGAGATTGAAGGCGCCGCTGCTTCCCACACCCCAGACACCGTGGTGAAGCCCGTTCCAGACGATCAAGGGAACGAGAACAGCGGCCAGCCCCGCGGCCAGGAGCACGATCCGCAGCCCCCGTGACGCCGCCTTCACCGCCTCGCCGTGCAGGACGGCTGCCAGCGCAATCACCGGCAGGAACGGACCGATCACCGACTTGGTGAGGAGCGTGAGGCCGAGCGATACGCCTCCGAGAAAATAGGCCGGGCGCGACTTCAGAAAAATGAGGGCGAGCGCCGAGCCGAGGAGAAAGAGGTACGTGATCTCGGGCCAGAGCGAGAACGCAAACGAGCCGACCTGCGGATCCAGGAGCAGAAGAGCGAGAGCGGCGTCCGCTGCGGGGGCGCCGACGCCCGCGAGGATCGCGAGCCGCCAGAACAGCAGCGCCGCGGCGGCGAGCAGGAGAGTCTGCAGCACCGCGAGCGGAATCGGTCCCGAGCCGGCCACGCGGAAGACTCCGCCCAGGAACCATTTCTGGAAGGGCGGCCAGAGGAATTCGGGCGCCGGGGCGACCCCGGAGGCGATCGAGAGCGCCTCACGCTGGTAGCGCGGTTCGTCTCCTTGCAGAACACGGGGCCCGGGCGAGCTCAGGAGCGCGAACCAGAGCGCCTGAAAAACCAGGAAGAGACCGAGGATGACGATCGTCCGTCGCCCGAAGCGGCCTTCACCCGGGGCGTTCAGACGACGATCTCCCCTCCGTGAATCGACCATTCGTGATACGCGTCGCACACCGCATCCGCAGGGCCGTCCTTGATGACCCGCCCGTCGGAGATCCAGATGGCGCGTTGGCACGAATCCCGGATATCGGCCAGAGAATGCGAGACGAGGAGGATCGTCTTGCCCCGGTCACGAAAGTTGGCCATTCGCTTCTTGCACTTGGCGGCGAACCGCTCGTCGCCGACCGAGAGGGTCTCATCCACGAGGAGGATGTCGGGATCGACGTCGGTGGCCACCGAGAAGGCGAGACGAGCCGACATCCCGGTGGAATAGGTGCGGATGGCCGAGTCGAGAAAAGGATCCAGCTCCGAGAACGCCGCGATGCCGGGAATGCGCGCGAGCATCTCCTTTCGCGAGAACCCCATCAGGGTGCCGAGCAGGATGATGTTCTCCCGGCCCGAGAGCTCGCCGTGGAAGCCGAAGCCCAGCTCGAGCAGCGGGGCCACCTTGCCCCGCACCACGATGCGGCCCGAGGAGGGCTTCCGAACGCGCGCGATGACCTTGAACAAAGTGCTCTTGCCGGCCCCGTTGGGTCCGATGACTCCCACCCTCTCGCCGCGCCGGATGCTCAGGCTCACGTCGTCGAGCGCCATGAGCTCGTTCTGCGCGATGCGGCGCTGCACCGCCCGGATCGCGTATTCCTTCAGCGAGGAGATGACCTCGCTCGAGACGCGGTAGCGCACCGAGAGATTCTGGATCTCGACCGCCGGCGTCGGAAGAGCCTGGGCGATCGGCTCAGCTGACATTGCCGTACTCGTCGTTTTTCGCCGCGTAGAAGGCCCAGCCCAGGATCAAGCTGCACACCGCCGCCAGCAGCGAGAAGGCGAAGGTCTTCGATCCCGGCAGCCACCCGTTGTAGAGCGGGGCTCGAAAGATCTCCACGAGATACGTCATCGGGTTGTAGCGAACCAGGAACTGGAAATGCGCAGGCACGATCGAGGGCGCGTAGACGATGGGCGTGATGAAGAACCAGGGAGAGAGCAGGACCATGTACGTCTCGCGCACGTCCACGAAGCGCGACGCGAGAGTGAAGAGGATGAGCCCGACTCCGGTGGTGAAGCTCGCGCCGATCAGCATCGCGACCGGCAGGAAGAGCCAGGAGAGGTGGATGGGATAGCCCGTGACGGCGATGATCAGGAGGAGGGGGACGAGGCTGAAGGCGAAATTGACCGTTCCCACTCCGATCGCCGAGATCACGAAGACCGAGCGCGGCACGAACACGCGGCGCGTGATCTCGGTGCACTCGACGGTCAGAGAGGCCGCATGCGACGTGGCCTGCGCGAAGAAATTCCAGAAAATGGCCCCGGTGAGGTAGTACACCGGGAAGTTCTTGATGCCCTGCTTGAGGATCACCGAGAAGACGACGGTGAGGGCGAGCATGTTCAGCAGCGGGCTCAGCATCGTCCAGGCGACGCCCAGCACCGACCGCTTGTACCTGACCTTGATATCGCGCGAGACGAGCTCGGCCACGAGGTGCCGGAAATCCCACAGAGCCCACGCCTCCGAGAAGAACGGGATCGTCTTGCGGGACGAGTCGTAGACGGCTTCAGGGGGCTCGCCCAGCGGGCCGATCCTGGCGCTCACAACGGGCCTCTGGAGAACGGGCGGGAAGGAGAAAGGGGAAGCGAAACGACTCTGATGACTGACGACTCCATCATTCGATGATCTGCGCCCCCCTTATACTAAACTCTCACGCCATGCGCTCTCATCCGGTGGAAAACCGAGCCGTCACCGAGGCTCCCGATGCCCTTGCCATCCCGTTCGAAGAGGAGAGCCGGGCTCGCCTCGCGGTGAGGCTGGAAGGCCTCAAATTCGACCTCGAGCTCGCGGGCAGGGTGCGCATCCGCCTCGAAGCCGAGCTGAGACGCCAGGAGCAGCAGTACGCCAACCTGGAAGTCGAGCGCGACTCGCTTCGCCATCGCCTCGACGAGCGCCAGCGCTACGTGGCCGCCATCCATGCCTCGGGCGCCTGGAAGCTCGTGCAGGGGGTTCGCGGGCTCTTCGGGCGCCGCTGGTAGGCATGGCCGCGGTTCCGGAAACCCGAAGGGACTGGAAGGCCGAGGCCGACGAGCTGCGCACGGTCGTCTTCCACCTCCGCAGAAAGCTCCTGGCGCTCGCGATGGTGCTCCCCATCGAATCCCTCCCGCTGCTCGAGGCCGATCCCGAGACCATCGAATCGGCCGTGGACCTGGGCGACCTCCACCTGCTGGATTTCGATGACGGCCTCCGGATGGTGGAGAGCGACGTCGCCACCGAGCTGCGCTTGCTGTGGGCGCGTCTGGCCGTTCGGGGAGGAGCGTGAGCCCGCGGCGCGTCAGCATCATCGTCCTGTGCTGGAACCGCTGGCAGCTGACGGCGAGATGCCTGGAGACGCTGCGGCAGCACACCGATCTCACGGATGCCGAGGTCCTGGTGGTGGACAACGGCAGCACGGATGAATCCCCGCAGCGCCTGGCCGCGCTCGACTGGGTACGCACCGTGCGAAACGAGACGAACCTCGGCTTCGTGCGCGGGAACAACGTGGGCATCGAGGCGACAGATTCGAGCCACGACGTGCTCCTGCTCAACAACGACGTGGAGATCCTCAGCGACGGCTGGCTCGACGAGCTGCGCAGGGCGGCGCACGAGGCCCCCGACATCGGCGTCGTGGGCTGCCGGCTGCAGCTGCCCGATGGAAGGCTGCTGCACGCGGGCACCTTCATCCTTCCCGACACGATGTGGGGCCAGCAGATCGGGGCGCTGGAGGCCGATGTCGGCCAGTACGCGGCCAACCGGGACGTCCAGGGCATCGTCTTCGCGTGCGCCTACCTGAAGCGCGAGATGGTGACCGCAGTCGGCGGCCTTTCGCTCGACTACGAGTCGTACTTCGAGGATACGGACTATTGCCTTCGCGCCCAGCGGGCGGGCTTTCGCACGATCTGCTGCGGCAAAGTCACGATCCTGCACCACGAGCACGGCTCCACGAGCGACGACCCGAAGATGTTCGAGCGCGTCTTCTCCCGCAGCCGCGCCACTTTCCGCAAGTCCTGGCAGGCGGAGCTCGACAGCCGCTATTCCCGCTCCATCGACTGGCAATCGATCCTGAACTTCTCCACCGGCTACGCCATGAGCTCGCGCGAGATCCTGCGCGCTCTCGAGGCGGCGGGCGTGAAGGCCAGCTACTCGTACGTCTACGGCAAGGGAACCCCGTTTCCCCTCGAAGAGCCGGAGAACTCAGGCGACTACCTGCTGAACGTCATCTCGGGTCGGAAGGCCACGGCCGCGGCGTCCGTGGTGTACGGGCAGGGGGACGTGTTCATCAAGAACCGCGGATCCCGACGCATCGGCTACACCATGCTCGAGGTGGATGGGTTCCCCGCGGAGTGGGTGCGCCAGGCCAACCAGATGGACGAGATCTGGGTGCCCACGGCTTTCAACCGGGACGGCTTCCTCGAATCGGGGCTGAAGCGGCCGATCCACGTCATACCACTCGGCGTGGATATCGATCACTTCCATCCCGGCATCAAGAGCCACCCGAACCCGCACGGCGATTACGTCTTCCTGACGAACTTCGAATGGGGCGAGCGGAAGCAGCCGGAGCTGATCCTCAAGACGTTCAACCAGACCTTCCGGAGAGACGAGCCCGTGGTGCTGGTCTGCAAGGTGATCAACCGCAACGGCTCGCTGCAGATCAAGAAGCTCATCCAGGCGCTCCACCTCAGAGCCTCGGGCGGGCGAATCGCGTTCATCTTCAATCGCGAATTTCCCTACGCGCAGCTCGGCTCGCTGTACCGCTCGGCGGATTGCTACGTGTCGGCGGGACGAGGCGAGGGGTGGGACATGCCGCTGATGGAGGCGATGGCCTGCGGCCTGCCGTCGATCGCAACGAACTGGGGCGCGCACACCGAATTCGTGCATGCGGGTACGTCGTATCCCCTCGAGACGCGCGGCACCATTCCCGCCAAGGCTCTCTGCCCGTACTACGACGGCTTCTCGTGGGCCGATCCTGATCCAGAGCATCTCCGCTTCCTGCTGAGATACATCTACGAGAATCGCGAGGAGGCCTCGGCGCTCGGCCTTCGTGCCGCCGCAGAGATGGCCGCCGAGTGGACGTGGGATCACGCGGCTCGGCGCATCGTCGCGCGGCTCGACGCGATCGGGGCTTGAGGCTTCTCCGCCCATCGGAGTCGCCCGTGCGTGGGATCTCGGAGCGACCCGGAGGACAGGCTTCGAGCCGAGTCGTTCGAGACCGTCGTCTCGACTCCGATCTGGCGCTCAGCCACGGTGCCATCGACGCTTCGGAATCGAACGGAGAGCTGGTAGCGCCCCGCCGGAATCGTGCTCTTGGCGACCTCGATCACGAATCCTACGTCGTCGTGCTCGAGCCCGTGCGCGCTTGCCACGTCGGACCGCGACATTCTTCCGCAGCGACGGGATGTGCTGCCGCCCCGCTCTCCGCGAAACACGAGCTCGATCTGGTCCGTCGCGTTCCCGTTGTCTGAAACGTAGCCCCACCCGACGACCCGGATTCGATCGGCCCAGTCGGACACTTCATCGAGGAAGGTCACGAGGCGCAGCGAGTCAGGAGGCGGGGCCCCGTCCGCCGGCGGTTCGAGCCCGGCGCCGGAAGATTCACGTTCGTCACCGCGACGCGCAACCACGTAGATGTTGTCGCCGCGGTTGTCCGGAGTTCCTCCAGCCATTCTGATCCAATCGAGCAATTCCTTTCTCTTGAAGGGGAGCACGCTCGGCGGGCCCGAGTAATCGATTGCCTCCATGGGGATTCGATCGTAGTCGAAGCGGTCGCGCGTCTCGGACCGAACGACCTCATACCCGTCCGATCTCAGGAGGGCGACGACTTCCTCCACGGTGAACTCCCGGTTGTGGCGGCCGTGCACTCCGTTGTCGACCCAGTAAAGGTCGAAGAAGTTCCGCCCTCCCAGCATCGCAGCGACGTTCGCGAGCCGCAGCGCGTTCGGAAGGGTGATCACGAGAAGCCCCCCGGGGCGGAGGATGCGGCGGAACTCCCGGAACACTCTGAGGGGATTGAGAACGAGGTGCTCGAGGGTCTCGCAGAAAAGAATGACGTCGAATGTTTGCGCGGCGTACGGATACGGGTGAGCGACTTCGAGATTGAAGGTGGGAAAATTGAAGCAATAGGACTCGCCCGTCACCTCGCTCGCGATCGTCTGCTCCGAAGTCCCGATCTTGCGGGAGTAGATATCGTGCTCGAAGAAGTTCATCCCTCGTATGTCTGTCGCGGGAAATATTTTTTTCAGCAAGAGATGAAAGAGATAGGGGTTCGCCCCGACCTCGAGAACTTGGCCGACGAGTGGAATGGGCAGCAGCTCGAGCGTATGCAGGAAGCGCCCGAAGGCATCGTCCACGTAGCTTCGGGTCAGATTTGCCGGAGCGCCCACGAGAGAAAAGCTCTTCAGGTACTGCGCCAGGGCGGGGGCGGCTTCCCTCAGCTGCGCCGTGTATTTTTGCTGGTTTGTGAGAGCGGCCCGGGCCAAGGAAGCGACGGTGTCGCGGACCGTTCGAGCGGGCAACGGGTCGCCCGCAAATCGTGCCGCCATTGCCGCCTGTAACGTCTCATCCATGGGATTCGAAGTCTACTGCATGGGAGTGCCCACTCCGCCGCCGCAGCGGGACGGTCCGGTGCTGGAGAGACCCCTCCCGAGCAGGGTGCCGGCGTCCCGAGCATCCTCCGTGTGGTTCAGGTTCTAAGGGACCGCAGCTGCCGGTACTCTTCGTAGTCGCGGACGTAGTCCGCCGGATCGTACGGTGCGGAGGCAAGGACGAGAAGGACCGCATCCTTCGAGAACCGATACTGAATTCCCCAGACCATGGGCGGCAGGTGGATACCGACTTCAGGACCACGAAGTCTGACTTCCTGGCGATGGACGCTGTCATCCACCACGACGGAGAGCTCACCGCTCACGCACACCAGAAACTGGTGGAGAGTCCGGTGCGCGTGTTCGCCCCGCACATGGCGGCTCGGGACATCATGGACGACGAAGAGCCGCACGGGTTCGAACGGGAGCTCTTTTCCGAGCTCTGCCACGGCCAGGCTTCCCCTCAGGTCGCGAAAGCTCGCGAGACGGTGAACCGTCACGCCATCGACCACGAGCTTCTCCACGGGTGCGCCCTCGGGCTGGTATGTCTCGATGGGGTGCATCTCTGTTCCGACGTAACCCGTGATGCGCGCTGGATTCCCGACCACGATCGCGTGCGGAGGAACGTCCCGTGTCACGACGGCGCCGGCGCCGACCATGGCTCCGGCTCCGATCGTCAGACCGCACAAGATCGTCGCATTGGCTCCGATCGAAGCTCCCTTATTCACATGGGTCGTGGCGAAGGTCTCGGGACGCTTTCGGCTGCGGGGATAGAGGTCGTTCGTGAACGTCGCGTTCGGGCCCACGAAAACGTCGTCTTCGATCCTCACGCCGTCCCAGAGCTGAACCCCGCACTTCACGGTGACCCGGTCCCCGACGACGACATCGTTCTCGATGAAGACGTGATCGCAGATATTGCAATCCTGGCCCACCACGGCATTCGGGAGAATGTGGGCAAACGCCCAGACTCTGGTCCCGCTCCCGATCCGTTCCGACTCCACCAGCGCGGCGGGGTGGCGAAAAAACGAACTGTCACCCGCGGCGGGATGAGACACCGGCGGCTCCGGAGAATTCGTCGCTTGAGATGACGACATGATCAGGTCTCCCTTTTGTGTTCTCGAACGTGCGCCACAGGTATTCCCCCAGGATTCCGATTCCAAGCGAGTTGAGGCCGCCGAAGAACATGACCGTGAGGACCGTCGCGGTGTAACCAGGCACCTGGATCCGGCCGTCGATGCGCGCAATCAGGACGACGGCTCCGAAGATGAGCGAGAGCGTGATCCCCGAGAACCCGAAAAAGCTGAGAAGCCGGATGGGAAGATCCGAGAACGCGAAACAGCTATCCAGCAGGTAGCGAACTTTCCTTCGGAACGACCACCCGCTCTCGCCGTGCTTCCTGGGCCGCCGGGAATAGGGAATCTCGAGCCGGCGAAAGCCCAGCCAAAATATCAATCCCACGAGCGTGGAGTTTCTTTCGCTCAGGGCGAGAAGCTGGTCTCTGAACCGGAGGGTACAGCCGAAGACGTCCACTCCCCCCCGCGGGACGTCGCGCTGCACGAACGCCCGGTACAGCCCCCAGAACGCACGCGAGAACAGACGGTCGAAAAGCGGATCGGAGCGAGAGTCCCGTCGTCCCACGGCGACGTCACAGAGCCCCCCCTGGAGAGCATCGAAGAAAGCGACGATGAGCTCAGGCGGCTCCTGGAGATCGGCCGCCATGACGGCGAAGTGTTCGCCGCGTCCCGCCGCCAAGCCGGCGCGAATCGCCGAGAAGGAGCCGAAATTGCGGCTCAGAACGAGGAGCCTCGAACGGAATGCCGCGTCAGGCAGCACCCTTCGAAGGCATTCGAGGCTTCGATCGGGGCTCCCGTCCACCACGAACACCACCTCGAAGGCCTTTCCGAGCGCGGTATTCAGCTCCTCGAGCGCCTGGACCAGATCCGGTATGGAAGCCTCGTTCCGGTAGACGGGGATCACCAGGGAGAGGGTCAACCCCGCCACTCGTTTGCCGCCTGCACGACCCTTTCCACATCCTCCTCCGACAGGAAAGGATGAATCGGCAGAGAGACTTCCCCGTCGGCGAAGGATGTCGCGTTCTCGAGCGCTCCATGAATCTCCTTCGCGGCGCCACCGAGCGCCTTCTGTGCCGGGATGAGCCGCGGATAGTGGATGCCCGTCAGGATCTCGGCTCCCGCCAGATGCGTCCGGAAGGCTTCCCGCCGCGCCGGCTCGCAAAGGACTGGGAAAAGGTGCCAGGTCGAATCGGAGCCTGCCGGAGCTCCGATCACATTCAGCGCCCCTTTACGAATGCTGGAGCTGTAACGCGCCGCGATCTCACGTCTCCGGGCGATCCAGCGATCGAGGCGAGGCAGCAACACATCGGTGAGAATGGCCGCCTGCACCTCGTCGAGCCGGCTATTCAGGCCCTCGACATCATGAACATACGTCGCCGACTGACCGTAGTTCCTGAGCGCGCGGGCCCGCTGCGCGAGAGATGAGTCAGCGGTCAGAAGAGCGCCTCCATCTCCGAGCGCGCCGAGATTCTTCGTTGGATAGAAGCTCGTTGCCGCGACCTGGCCGACGCTTCCCACAGTGCGGCCGCCGAAGCGGGCTCCGATGGCCTGAGCGCAGTCCTCCACGATCGAGAGACCAAATTCGAGCCTCAGGGTTTCGAGCTGCTGAAGGTCCATGGCGTGCCCGAAGAGATGCACGGGCACCAGAAAGCGAATCGTGCGATCCAGGGTCAAGACCTCTCGACAGGCGGACAGATCCAGCAAGCCGAATCGGTCGGTATCGACGAAGACGGGAATACCGCCACACCGGCAGATCGCCAGCGTGGTGGCGAAGGCGCTGAGCGGCGTCGTGAGCACCTTGTCCCCGGGACGCAGGCCGAGGCAACGGAGCCCGATCTCGATGGCATCGAGGCCGTTCCCGACACCGACGGCGTGCGGGATGCCCCACCAACCGGCGAGGGTTGTTTCCAGTCGTTCGACCTCGCGACCCAGGATGTACCAGCCGCTCGCGCCAACGCGCCCGAAAGCGGCCGCGGCTTCCTCGCCGATCTCCGCCCACTGGGAGCGAAAGTCATTCAACAGAACGGTCACGATTTCCCTCTGACATTCCTCATCGATGCTCTGGATGTTAGCCCGTGCTGCGGTGTGGTTCGAAAAGCCGAGGAACCTATCCGGGTGATCGCGGGAAAGCGCGCATGGGCGCGCGCGAGACGTAAGGCGTGATAGCGCCTGCATGGCTCGAGGCCCGGCGAGTTCTCCGCGTGGTAATTTCGAGCCACCCTCATGGTGATCGGAGAGTCCATGGCCCAAGCGCGACCCTCAAAGCTGAAAAAGTTGCAGCCCGATGCCCCTCCCGAGACAAAGAGTTCCGCGCCGCATCTTGGCTGGATTGCATTTTCCGCCGTTGCCCTGGGATTGCTTCTCTACTACCGGACGTTCGGGGCGTCGTACGCTTACGACGACATCGATTACCTGAACGAGGCGGCCGAAACGCTCTCGGGACGCCCGGGGTTCTGGTCCTCTCTTTTTCGCCCGCACCAGGGCCACATCGTGCCCGCGCTCCGAGCGCTCTTCACGCTCAACACGTGGCTGTTCGGCACCAATGCGCTTGCGTTCAGGCTCCTCATCTTCGCGTCTCATATCGGCACGGCGTTTCTTCTCGCCCTGATTGCGCGAAAGCTGTGTCCCTCTCGATGGGCCGCACCAGCGGCTGCCCTCGCCTACGTGCTCCCCGCAGGGCTGTCCTCGATGTATCTCTGGTTCCCGACCGCAGGCGGACCGCCCCTCGGGCTCGTCTGCTTCTCGGGCGCCCTGGCTGCCGTGGTCTTTCGACGAGAGCTCGGGCCCCGGCTGTCCCGTGCGCTCGCGATCCTCGGCATCCTTCTCACGCTTTCCTTCGAGAGCGCCCTCTTGCCCATGATCTTCCCCATTGCCTTCGTGGACGAGGTGGAACGCCGACGCGAGGTAAAGCCCCGGAGTCCTGCTGGCCTCATCAGTCTCTTCTGTCTCATCCTGGGAGTGTTGACGGTCGCAATCGCTTCCGGCGCCTACACGCAATCCACAAGTCTCGGTGTGACGTTTCATCCCCTCGCCGCCGTCGAAAGAGCCGTGTTCCTCGTGCTCGTGGCCCCTTTCCGGCTCGTCTTCCCTGGCCTGCTTCTCGTGCGTCCCGCCGGAGCGAGCGAGCTTTTTCCGTTTCGCGCGTGCCTCTTCGGCCTGTTCCTGACCTTGCTGGGGTCGGCATTCGCCGCCGCGGTCTTGCGGAAAAAGGCGCTTCCCCTCGCCGTTCTCTCCGGCATCACCCTCACCGGCCCCCTGGGTTTCATCCTGCTGGTCGCCATCGGGCGCTGGGACGTGCGCTACCAGGATCTGTACGACGCGGACCGCTATTTCTTTCCACTCCTGATTCCGCTTTCGCTCCTTGCTGGTGCGGTGACGGGCAGCATTCCAGAGGCACTGAAAACCTGGTCGACCACGCGCCAGCGCGTCGTCGTCATCCTCGCTCTCGCTGCTGTTCTCGTCGAGCTGCGCTTTCACCAGCGGGCCCTGATCGAACGGGTCCCGTTCGAGGTCTATCAACAGCACGCACGGCGCTTCCAGCAGCTTTCGGAACTCGGGCGGCTCCTCTCGGAAGCAGCGGATCAGCTGCCCGAGGGAGCGCCGCCGCTCCGTGTTCCCGATGCCTCGCTGTTCTTCGAGGAAGTACACAACCACCGGATCTCGACCCGCTTGCTGCTCTTCCTGTCGACCCGGCCTCGGTCTCCCCGGCTGCAGCTCGGAGCCCTTCACGTGGACGCTCGCGATCAGAGCCTTCTGAACCCGGTGCTGGACCGGTGGGCGTCGGGGATCGGCGAACCTACGCCATACTTTTCGGTGATCGACGGCGAGCTGCGGAACGCACGCGAACAAGGCACGGTGAGGTTCGGGCTCGGGCCCGCCGACGCTTCCGTGAACAACGGCTTCTACGGCTGGGAGAATGAGTACCGCTGGATGGCAGGCGAGGGAGACCTGAATGTGGTCGCGACCTCCGAGCGCCTGACCCTGGTGCTCGGCACGCCGCTCTCTTCGATCCTCAAGGCGAGGCCCGAATGGACCTCGATTCCCGTCACGGTGACCGTGATCAACAAAACCAGCGGAGAGGTGAACGCCGTCGGCACCATCCAGGTGCGACAGGATGGGATTCACCCCTACGAGCTGAAGCTGCCGGAGGGGCTTGCGTCGTCGTTGAAGAATCGTCCCGTGCGTCTGATCCTCAGGGCGGAGCACACCTGGCGTCCAGTGGATGTAATACCCGGCTCACGGGACGACCGAACCCTGAGCGTTCAGGTCTATGAGGCCGGTTTCAGACCCTGACCACGACATCTCTCATTGGAAATACCCGTTCACGTCCAGGATGAGGTGTACCGCGGCGGGTGAGACGTTTGCGAACGTAACGGCGCCCGACCCGTCGAGGGGAAGCGCCGTCAATCCGTTGTTCGCGCGCGTGATGCCTGCCGAGAAGCTCAACGAGCTGGCCGTGGGACGCAGAGTGCCCAGATAGATGCTGATGAAACCGGCTCCACCGGGGCCGGTGACGGCCGCGTTGAAGCTGACGCCTCGAGCAGTCGCCGGCACGCTGCACCGGTTGGTGAGCGTGAAGGCTCGAGCTTCGTTCGCTGAGAGCGCTGGGCCGCCGATGGCGCCGGGGCTGATTCCCCGGGTATCGATCAGCCGACACGGCGTCAACGCATAGAACCGCGTCGCCGTCGCACAGTTCGGAGTTCCGGGGACGACGCCACGATGGAGCTCATCGTGCTGGAACATTCCCCAGGGCACGGGGAGTGTGGGTGCTTTCGGGTTCCAGACCCAGACGCCGGTCGCGCCTGCCGTGGCCGAGGGTGCGATGGCCACCACGTCGATGCTGGTGGCGGAATTATCCAGAGTGCCTACGGCGATGTTGTAGAGCGAGCCCGAGACCCCGAACGTGAATCCCCCAACGGGGTGAGAGCCGTTGTCGGTGAGCTGCACTCCCGTGCTCGAAATCACGCAGATTTCCCCGTTCGTCGGAATGAGGATTTCCGGCGAGGAATTCCCGAGGACGTCGCCCACCATGGGGTCCCCCGCGCTCAGATTCGCAGCGAAGTAATCCCTGATCACCACCGGAGCGAACAGCGGAGCGCCGCTCCCACGGATCGCGTAGCAGCGCCGCAGCTGGTCAGGACCCGAGTTGTCGTCCGTGACGACGACTTCCGGCACGCCGTCTCCATTCAGGTCTGCGAGCGCGGGTGCCATCACCACCTGGCCGAGGACGCTCACGGGCCAGCCGGAAACGGCCGTGCCGTCGCAATGAAAGGCGTAGACGGCATGCACCCGGCTTGGCCAGAAGCCTCCCGTTCCGACCACGATCTCCGGCTTCCCGTCGCCGTCGATGTCTCCGACCGCCGGTGAGCTGGTGATTACTTGATCGAGGAACTTCGGAAAGCCGCCGAAGTTCGTCCCGTCGGCACGAACGACGTAGAGGCCTCCGCCGTCAGGTGTACTGATCGGAGCCGCCTGGAAGTGCTGATCGGAGCCGACGATGATTTCCAGTCTGCCATCGCCGTCGAGGTCGAAGAGGGCTGGTGACGACCAGATCGTGTCGTAGGTTCTGTAGGGAAAGCCCGGCTTTTCGGCGCCGGTTCCGGCGTCCGAAACATGAATGAATTCATCGAAACCGGTCCAGACGACTTCGTTCTTGCCGTCCCCGTCGAGATCGCCGATCGCGGGCGCCGTGACGATCGGGGCTGTCGCCCCGACAAAGGTGCCGGAAAGCCTCTCCCAGAGGAGATTTCCCGCAGTGTCGTAGGCGCGGAGACCGCCCCCGTTGACGTTAGAGCCGTTGTTCGAGCCATACCCGATGATGATCGCCGTCACGACAGAGCCTCCGGCCAGAGTGACCGGACCGACGGCGGGCGTGCTGACGACCTCTCGCGGAAGGGTCTTGGGGAAGCTAGCCGCAGCGGTTCCGTCGTATTTCACGACATACAGTCGACCGGCGGTTCCGGATGGCCCCGACGTGCCGAAGACGAGGGATTTGTGGCCAGGAGTGAGGCCGAGCTCCGCAAACACGACGTGTCCGAAGGAAGTGCCTCCCCCCGGGAGGACCAGACCGGTCGAGGGAAAACCCGCTCGGTACGTGCCGGGAGGAGGGCAGGGCTGACCGATCGGGACACATTGCGCGCCCGCATCGGATTCGATGCCGGCCATGAAAACCAAGAGGAGGAAAGATGAAAATCGACTTCTTGGACCAAGATGATTCATATGAAGCTCTCCCACCAGCCTAGCAGGTCCGCCGGCCGTTAGCTGCGATTCCCAGGCCTCACCGACACGCTCATCACGTTCGGTGTCCCCGTTTCGTTTCCGAACCACGCGACCATCTCCTGAACGAGATCGTAGGTGACGACGTAGGTACCGGGCTCGACGGGCGCTCGGATCGGAAACTCCGCGCGGAAGGACTGACCCGGTTCGATCCGTCCGGGCAGAAAGAATCGCACCGGCGACTCGACCGGAGCTCCGGCGATATCCGTTCGTGTCCACCGGTGCCCGACGTGAACCGGCGCCATCCAGGAGCAGGGGCTCGCGTTCGTGACCTCGAAGGAAACCTGCACGGTCTCGCCGCCGGCGACCGTGTGGGGGTGCCGAATGGTCTTCCACCATGCGGCATGGCCTACGGAGGGTAGCGGGATGGATCTCACGTTTCGAAGGAGCGCCAGCGTTCCCGGCTCGAGATCGCTGAAAATCGAAAATGCTCCCGCGGACGTCATCCGATACCTTTTCCGGTGTTCGACGAGGTAATCCTCGAAACAATTCGAACGAGGAGAGAGAAGAACCAAGGCGGGGTTCACAGCCCCATCGACCTCGCGTTCGTAGACCTCCTGCCTCACGATGTCCTCTCCCCGGAGCGGTGTCGCGATGATCGACTCGAGTGTCTCGAATGACACCCGGTACGCCGTCCAGTAGCTTGCGTAGATTCGATCGATGCGCTCGGCCTTCAGCTTGGAAACCAGCTGATTCAACGAGCCTGTCACTTCTCCGTCCGCCACGACGGTCGTGTGCGTACGCGCCCCAGACAGGCCCGCCGCATGGGTTGCCAGAATTCCCACGAATGCGACGCGTGAGATCGCCGAAAAGCGGTCGTGTGCTGTCGCCCTCCCCAACGCGCATCCGATGAGCGGGGGCAGGATTGCATAGAGCGTCACCAGAAACCGAGGTTCCGTTGGCGCGAACCGCCTCGACGCCGCACCCGCGACCAGGACGAAGAGCCCCGCCAGAACAAAAAGCAAGATTCTTGGATCACGGCGGAAGGGCCTTGCCGCAAGGGGGGCGAGGGCAACCAGCAGCAGCAAACCGACGATCGGCCAGGCTCCCGGATACGCCATCAGCCGGTCGCTGAACGGCTGCGAGGCACCCAGCAGAACCGCGAGCGATTTCCGGAGCACAAGGCCCAGATTCGACAGGAGCCCCGCCCCGCCGGCGAGCCCCACATCGGGAGACGAAAGGCTCATCCATCGGTGCCCGGCATTCCAGTACCACCACGGACCCGATCCGACGATCGCGCCACAGCCCAGCGCCAACGCGGAAGCACCAAAGGGTTTCAGGTATCCGCAAAGCAGGAGCCACAACAAGGCAGCGGCGACCACGGGAGGCGAGATGGGAGTGACCCAGAGTCCGATGCCCGCCAGCAACCCGAACACGCTCAAAGGAAGCACCGAAGCCTTCACGCGGGACGCCCGGCTCTTCTGCCAGAGCGCAGCCGACAGGAGCCCCAGCGCGATGAGCTGAGCCGAAGCATAGTGGCCATCGGAGGTGGTGCCCTTGTAAAGGAAGAACGCGGGAGGAAGCGCCAGGTACGCCGTCCCGAAAAACGCGGCTCTGGCCCCGAACGTACGACGCGTCAGCTCCCAGACGCCGAGGACGATGAGGAAGACCAGGAACACCATCGCCCCGCGATAGGTCGTCATCGAACCGCCGAATACCCGGAATACGACAGCAAGATAGTGGGCTTCCAGGCTTCCCGCGTACGTCGATCCGTAATAGAAGATCGGATGTCCCTTCCCGTGAAGAATGTCGAGCGCCATCAATCCGACGATCGCCTGATCCGAGGTCTCGGGGATCCGGTGCGTCGTGAGCACCCACGTGACACTTCCCGAGAACATCAGGATCAAGGCGAGGGCAGCCGCGGTCATCCAGCGACGGCTCGGAGATGGCACCAGGGAATCAACCGCTGGTCGTGTTCCTGATTTTGTCTCGATGAGCTCGGTCGCGAGGGGGTGGGGTTTTCTCGTCAACATGGGAACCGTGAGTCGCAGAGCCTCGACGGGCTGCAGCACCCGTCCCGCCGCGCTCGACTCGAACGAACGCAGCGGGACGACTGATTACTGACCTTGATTTACTGGAAGTAGCCGGTGACGTCGATCAGGAGATCGAACGTGAACGTATTCGTACACTGAAACACGCCCCCGATCGTTCCGCAGCCGGCCCCAAGCACCTGGAAGTCCTGGCCGGTGAAGTTCCCGCCGCCCGCCGCGGTGCCGCCGAGCGGAACGATGGCGCCGTTGGCGATCGTCTCGTTCTGGTAGTAGTTCGTGGTGGAGACGTTCGGGAATGAGCCGGGAAAGGGCGCGATGCGAAGGTCTCCGCCGCCCGCATTTGGATTCACGATCGTTAGGTTGAGCGAAACGGCGGCGGCATTGGCCGGCACTCCGCAGAACCCGCGCACCGTGAATGCGCGCGTGGTGGCCGAGCTGATGGTTCCACCGCCCGTGCCGGCGGCCGAAGGCTGCCCGGCTCTCGTGTCGTAGGCGCGACACGGCGACACCGCGTAGTAGGAGTACGGCCCCCCCGTCACCTGCGCGAATGCGGCAGAAGAAGAGAGGAGTGCGACGGCTCCCGCGAAGAGGGCAACGACCCTGGGACCGAGATGATTCTTCATGTGTTCTCCTTTGAGAGCCTTTCCATTCTCATGGAAACGCTCCGTTCACGTCAATGATTAGATGGGTGCTCCCGGAAGCCCCCTCGAAGAGGGCCGTCAGGCCTTGCTCGGGGGACAACCAGATGATGGCGTTGTTGGCGCGCGACTTGCCGGCGGCGAAGCTCACGGCGCTCGCTGCGCTCGGGCCGGAATGGGTGGCGAAGAGGCGAATGAGGCCCGCAGTGGAAGCATTCACGGCCGTCACGTTCGCCGAGATCGCCCGCGCACCGGGCGGAATGCCGCACTGGCCGGCTACTGAAAACGTTCGCTCGACGCCGTTTGCAAGCGCTGGCCCTCCCAGGTTTCCCGCGGCGAGCCGCGTATCGAGCAGGCGGCAGGGTGTCAGTGTCTTGAGCTGAAGCGGGCCGAGCGGGGGACGCCAACCGAGCTGGATCACTTCGAAGTCGCTTGCATGGAGCGCGCCAAAGGCTGGATTCAGGAGGCCGTTGTCCCACCGCGTGTCGTAGGTGCCCTGGATGTACATGTTCGAGCCGTTGTCCGCGACGATGAGCCCGTACGTCTTCATCGCCTGCACGATGCGCTGCACGCCGGCGTCGGCGCTCGCCACCGTGACGCCGGGCTTCAGGCGCATCCGCGTGCCCATCGGGAGCGCCCCCACGGTGGAACCGGCGTCGTGTGAGCCCGGATACACGTAGTCAAAGGAGTTCTGCACCGTGAAACGGAACGCGTGCTTGATCGGAGACGCACCGTACGCCTCGTCGTAGCGAACGAGCCCGGGCAGGATCGCGAGGCCCGCCGCATCGGCGCTCGTCCACGTGTCGGGCCTGCGCGCGTTCGAATCCAGCGAAAAAATGGCTCCCGAGCCGGCGCTCCAAGTGCAATTCGCGTCATCTGCCGGAAGGCACCGCGTGTTGAAGGTCTCGAAAAGCAGCCGATTATCGGTATCGACGATCAGCATGTGGTTGTCGCCCGCACACGGCGACGTCTGAGGGGTGGGGAGCGTTCGGTCGCAGTTGCCCGGATAGCCCCCCTCGATCCAGTGCGGCAGCGTTTTCGCCTGGTTGGGGATCGGATAACCCAAGGGGCGCCCCGGCGCACCGTAGTCGCTCTCGGTCGGGTAGTCGAAGGTCATCTCCACGAGCGGCTGGGTGCCGGGAACCGTGATGTAGACCATCCCGTAGATCGCGGTCGGACCCGCATCGCCGCCGAAATCGGGATGCAGCGCTCGCGTGCCGCCGATGTGCGCGATCAGCGCGGCGCTCTTGAGGTCCACGGGCGCGCTCGTGACGTCGACGTTCCACCAGTTGTCCGCTGGAAAGAGCGGGTTTGGCCCGGGCAGAGGGCCGCCGGGAACGGCCTGAGCAACCGCGAAGGCGGACGTCATCGCACTCGCCGCGCCGAGGGCGAGCACGAGCAGGGCGGATCGGGCGCTACTGGAAGTAACCATTCACGTCGAGGATGAAGTGGATCGTACTCGCAGATTCGTTCTGAACGGCCAGAGTTCCGGCGGAATTCGTCGCGAGGCGAAGCTGGGCGCTGTTGGCGCGCGTCAGACCGGGCGCGAAGGTGATGGACGTGGACGAAGGAGGGCCGAGATCAGCCGGGTAGATCTTCAGGTCTCCGGCGGCGGCTACCTGAGTCACCGTGATGTTCCCGGAGATCGACTTCGCGCTGGCCGGAACGCCGCACGAGCCCACGATGGGGAACACCCGGAGTCCGTTGGCGGCCAGCGCAGGCCCTCCGAGGGAGCCGGCCGCGTTGCGCGTATCCACCACGCGGCAGGGCGGAACGGAATAGAACTTGATGGGGCCCGCCGCGGCGACCGTGAACGGGAAGATGCATGTTCCGACGGCGGCGACTATCTTCGGCTGGAGCAGCGCCACCGAGGTGGGATGAAAGACGTTCTTGGCGCTGCAGCCGGCGATCCCCGACACGTGGCAGTAGCTCATGAGCGTGCCCGTCACGCTCGGAACGCCGTTGTAGGTGGCGGCTGCGGGGCAGCTCGTCCCGGGACCCGGCCAGCAGGTTGGGCCGGACTGGATGTAGCAGGTGTCGATCGGCGGGTTGTAGCAGTGGGTGTGCGGAGAGCCGAAATTGTGGCCGACCTCGTGCCCCACCACGTAGGTGTCGCCGGTCAAGTTTCCCGGCTTGAAGACCTGGCTGTAGCTGTAGCCGGTCGAGGAGCTGTTGCAGAGTCCGTCGAGCCAGGCGATGCCCGAGGCCGAGAAGCCGCTCGACTGCTTCCCCGAGAGCATCATCGCGAGCGCCCGAGTGATGCCGCCGTTGTTCGTGGCCCAATAGTTCGTGAATTCGTTGAGGTTGGCGATGCCGGCGCCGCCGTTCGTTCCCAGCGCATACGGGTCCGGCGTCGTGGTGACCCGCAGGAACGTCGTGCCCTGGACGAGCCGGACGAGCAGGTCGCGCTCGTACATCAGGCTCATCGAGGCGAACAGGCTGGCGATGTAGTTCGTGGCGTTCGTGGTGTTGTCGCCGTAGAACGCCATCAGCTCGTTGTCGGTGTCGACCGCGATCACGGCGGTGTGGAGCGAGGTGATGGCCAGCGGCGCGACGCCGGCGAGCGTCTGGCGCGGCGCGGCGTCGACGGCGGGATCGTAGGGAACCTGGTCCTCGCCGCACGACCACCGGCGCTCGGCCTGCTGCTCGGGCGACAGGAAAGACTGCGCTTCCCCGAGCACGTGCCGCGCGCCCTCGTCCCCGGTCTCGGCACGCAGCTCCTGCAAGCCGGCCTCCGTCTCGGCGAGGCCATGAAAGGTCTTGCGATCCGGATCGAGGATGACGACGACGCGCGTGGCCTCGTCGCCCGCCACCGTGCCCCAGAAAAAATGCAGGCGCGATTTCGGCAGCTCCGTGAGCGTGCCGCCATCGACGCGGAAGATGCGGGCGTCCGCCGCATAGACGTCGTGGCGGGTGAGAGACACCTCGGCGCGTCGTCCGGGAGAGAGCGGCCAGCCGGCGATCGAGACCTCGCTCTCCATTGGGATCTCCTCCAGGAAACCAGGGAGCGCTGCATCGAACGACAGGCGCTCCATCCGGCTCACGCCGTCGCGCGCCAGGTCGAAAGTGCCCGCCGTGGCCGCACGGCCTTCGAATCGCCGCACCGGCGCCGCTTGCGCGAATCGCGCCGAGACGACGACACCGAGGAGCAGCAGACGCAGGACCCGTTGCATGGTGCACCTTCACTTTCACCCTTGCAGTGAAAAAATCTGCTCGAATCTTACAAACGTGTTTTGTGTCACAGCAAGTCCAGAGCCGCTCCTGGCCCGGGTGCCAGTGCTGACTCGACCTGCGGCCAGTGCGCTCCTGGAGTCGGGCGCGAACGTCAAACGCGGTTCAGCGCTTGTAGGTCTTCACGGCGCTGCGCGTCTCGCGGTCGATCTCGCGCTTCTTGATGGTCTCGCGCTTGTCGTACTGCTTCTTGCCGGTGACGACCGCGATCTGCGCCTTCACGTGCTTGCCCTTGAAATAGAGCGAGAGGGGAACGCACGTGGCGCCCGATTTCTGGATCCTCGCGGCCAGCCGGGTGATCTCGCGCCGGTGCAGGAGCAGCTTGCGCCGCCGTTTCGAATCGGGGTTGTTGTAGCTCCCGGCGCCGTACGGAGCGATGTGGACGTTCCAGAGCCACACCTCGGTGCCGTCGATGGCCACGTAGCCGTCCGTCAGGTTGGCTTGCCCGTCGCGCAGCGACTTGACCTCGGTGCCCGTGAGCGCCAGGCCCGCCTCGAGCTTGTCTTCGATGAAGTAGTCGTGAAGCGCGCGCCGGTTCGTCGCGATGGGCCGCACG
Organism: Thermoanaerobaculia bacterium; assembly: GCA_039919545.1. GTDB lineage: Bacteria > Acidobacteriota > Thermoanaerobaculia > UBA5066 > UBA5066 > JBDSFL01. Next base: position 29,018 of record JBDSFL010000567.1, read on the forward strand.
CCCGCGTTCTTGTCGGCGTTCCGGTCCGACGTGCGCTTCTCGTTGCGCTCGATGCGCGACTTCATGACGGGGGCTTCATTGAGCGGGCTTCATCGTCTCGACCATGGCGCGGAAGGCGGGCAACAGCTCCGGGTCGAACTGCGTGCCGCCTTTCGACGAGAGGATCTCGAGCGCCTGCCCCGCAGAGATGACCGCGCGGTAGGAGGTGGGCGACGTCATCGCGTCGAAGGCCTCGCAGAGATGGATGATTCGCGACCCGAGCGGAATCTGCTCGCCGCGCAAGCCGTCCGGATAGCCGGCGCCGTCCCAGCGCTCGTGATGGTGCTTCACCAGCGGCGCGACGGGATAGGGCCAGGGCACCTCGTCGAGCAGGTAGGCGCCGACCCGCGCGTGTTCGCGCAGGAGCCGCAGCTCCTCCTCGTTCAGGTTTCGCTTGGCATAGAGCTCGTCGTAGCTGAGGTCTTTCATCCCGATGTCGTGCAGGATGGCCGCGACCGTGATCTGCTCGATCTCGATCGCGGGCAGCCGCAGGGCGCTCGCGATCTTGCGCGCCATCCGGCCCACGTTGAACGAGTGCGTCTTCAGCGCCGCGTACTTCTTCAGCCCCGGCTCGAGCAGCTTGTTGACCAGGTTCTTGTAAGCCTCTCGGTAGAGGCCCGCCCCACGAACCTCCTCGAGCGAGGTCTTGATGAGGAGGTGGACGTCTTTGAGGCCCTCACGCGTGTCCGCGCCGGGCCCGTGGCGGAAGACGAAGGACAGGATCGAGACCTCGTCGGACGAGACCTGAAGCACCGACGACTGGATCGCCGCGAACTCCCCACGTCCGAGCGGCGAAGCGCCTTCGGCGGGGGCGCGGAGGCTCGTCAGGCGACGGGTGGGGGCCAGCGGGAAGCCCGCGCCTGAACGCGCGAAGACCTTCTCGACGTTTTCCAGCACGGCAGGCTCCACGTCGGCCGAAATGGGCCGGCGCGCGGCAAATACGATCTCGACCTCTCGACGGCCGCACAGGGTGATTGCCGCCAGCTCCAGGTCGGGAAGGTGAAGGCAGGCCTCCAGATGCAGGCGATGGAACGCGGTCTCACGCGCCCGCACGGATGCGGGAATTGCGGGGCGGGGCGCCGGGGTGCGCGCGAGCGTTTCCTCCACGAGCTTGAGCAGGCGCGCCGCGCCGCTGGGGAGGTGCGAGACCGGCAGCTCGTCCAGGCTCTGCGGTGCCGCGGGGGCGGGACGCGGAGGGGCCTCGGCTCGCGGAGCCGGACCGGGAGCCACGGCGGGCGGAGGCGCGGGCGGAGCGTTGCCTGAGGACCTGCTGTCGCGGAACCCGCGTTCGAGCTGGAACTCCTCTTCCTCCACACCGACCGAGCGGTAGCGGGGCAAGGCCGCGGCGTGCACGGAAAGACGTTCCAGGATCTCGTTCACCCGCTCGATGTCGGCGGGAAGGAAGGGTTCACGCCCGGCCTTGTCCCGCACGTCGAGGATGCCGATCATCCGGCCGTCCAGGTACAGCGGCGCCGTGAGGATGCGAGTGGACGAGGCGGCATCCATCAGGTTGGCCAGGGCTCCGGCGCTCTTGAAATCGTTGGCGTAGCGCGGGACGCGAGCCTCGTTGACGGCCTGGGCCATCGCATCGCCCCGATGGATCACGGTGGCGAAACGGTCGGTGCGCCCGAAGCCATAGCTGGCGGCCAGCGCATAGCTTCCGTTGGGCTCCGAGAGGTAGAAGGCCGCTTTCGTGGCCCGGACCTTCTCCATCAGCTGATAGAGAGTTTCCTTGAAGGGCCTCTCTTCATCGGAAGTCAACACGCCATTCCAAGCATAGCAGCCGAACGCGCCAGGTTGATCTCGGTGAGGCCGCGCGTGCGGACGCAAGGTGTGGCTTCCGCGCCGCACGGTGAGGGGAGGGCGCCACATGTGTGGGGCGCGCAAGTGCCGTGCACGCAATGAAATCAAGCACTTTCGCGAGTGATCTCCCTGGCATCCCCCATGCGTAGGCTCGGCATCATGCGTATGCAGGCGACGCTCGCCCGCCCGTGCCGGATCGCCGGGGTCGGGCTCCATTCGGGCCGGCACGTCGAAGTGACTCTCCATCCCGCCGAGGCTGGACACGGCATCGTGTTCTATCGCAGCGACATCGACGCGTTCATCCCGGCTCTCGCCGAGGAAGCGGGTCGCTTCGAGCACGCGACCTCGCTGGGCGCCAAGGGGCGCGACGTGAGCACGGTCGAGCACCTCCTGGCCGCCGCCTTCGGCTTCGGTGTCGACAACCTGCTGGTCGAGGTGAACGGTCCCGAGATCCCCATCCTCGACGGCAGCTCCGCCCCCTGGCTCGAAATCTTCCGGCAGGCCGGCGTCGTTCGGCAAGGCATGCTCATCCACCCTTACACCCCGAAGCACACGCTCTCCGTCTCGGGTCCCAACGGCAAACGGCTGGAGATCCGGCCCGCACGTGAGCTGCGCATCACCTATTCGATCGATTTTCCTCACGCCATCATCGGCAAGCAGTCGATCACCGTGGTGATCACTCCCGACAGCTTCACGCGCCACCTGGCCCCCGCCCGCACCTTCGGATTCCTGGCCGAGTACGAGACGCTGAAGGCGCACGGGCTGGCCCGCGGCGCCGACGCGCACAACTGCATCGTGATCGGCGAAGACCGCATCGAGAACGGCGCGCTCCGCTTTCCGGACGAGTTCGTTCGTCACAAGGCGCTCGACCTCCTGGGCGATCTGGCCCTGCTCGGGCGCCCGGTGCTGGGCCATGTCATCGCGCATCGCGCCGGTCATGCCATGCACGCGGCGCTCGCGGGCCTGCTGCGCGAGCAGCTCCTTTCCGGCAGCGACGCGCCGGCCCAGCAGTCCACCAGCCTGGCCGCTGGAAAGTAGGCCCCCCCGGAGTCCCGCAGCACCTGGTGCGGCCGCCGAGCGTAAAGTTCGGGTCGTGTCGTCGCGCTTCCTCGTGCTCGCGTTCGTTCTCTCGGCAGGGCTACCCCCCCGAGTCGCGCACGCCCAATCCCCCCCGAGCGTTCCGGGCGTCTCCACATTCTTCACCGGACGCGAGCTGCGCGTGACGGCCCACCTCGAGCCGGGCCTTCCGCCCGAGATCCGAGCGCGCCTTTCCTCAGGCCTGGCCACGACGACGGTGTGGAGCATCGGGCTCTTCGTCTTCCGCAATCTCTGGTTCGACGGAAAAAAGGACGAGCGGCTCTACCAGGTGACCGCCACGTATCGTCCCGCTAGCGGCGACTACATCCTCGAGCGCCGCATGGACGGCCGGCTCCTGGAATCGCAGGTCCTCCCGACGAAGGACGAGGCCGAGCGGGCGCTGTCGAAAGTCTCGGCGCTGCCGTGCTTCCTGATGGGAGGACACCTCACCGGAAAGAAGCTCGTGGTGAAGGTGC
>JBDSFL010000643.1:0-3012 GCA_039919545.1 Thermoanaerobaculia bacterium
CAGGCGCGACACCGCGATCACACGGAGGTCCGTGACGCCCGTGGCGGGCGGGAGATGCTTCAGCTGCGTCTCGTCGGGATGGAACGCGAGCGGAATGAAGCCGAGGAAGCCCTGGGTCTCGTCCTGCAGCTCACGCGTGCGGACGAGGTGGTCGACGCGCTCTTCGTCGGTCTCGACGTGCCCGTACAGCATCGTGATGTTCGTGCGCACGCCCTCGAGATGGCAAAGGCGCGCCAGCTCGAGGAAGCGGTCGCCCGAGATCTTGTCGGTGCAGATGATGTCGCGCACACGGGGGGCGAAGATCTCGGCGCCGCCGCCGGGACACGAATCGAGGCCCGCTTCCTTCAGATCGCGGATGACCTCGACGACGTCTTTCTTGCCCACGCGCGCGAACCAGTCGATCTCGACCATGGTCCACGCCTTCAGGTGCACGCCGGGAAAACGCGTCTTGAGCGCCCGGAGGAGATCGGTGTAGTACGAGTAGGGAAGCGATGGGTGCAGCCCGCCCACGATGTGGAGCTCGGTGATGCCGTCGTGCCAGCCCGCAGCCGCTTCCGACACGGCTTCCTTGATCGACATCGTGTAGCCGCCATCGACTCCCGGCTTGCGCGCCCACGCGCAGAGGCCGCAATCGACCCAGCAGAGGTTCGTGGGATTGAGGTACCGGTTCACGTTGTAGTACGCGATGTTTCCGTGCTTCTGCTCGCGGACGTGATTCGCGAGGAGACCCACGCCCAGAAGATCGGGGCTCGCGAACAGCGCGACGCCGTCCTCGAACGAGAGCCTTTGCCCCGCGGCCACCTTCTCGGCCAAGGACGCGAGCGGACCCTTCATGAAGCGATCAAAAAGTGTGGCCATCGAGCGGATTCTCCGGCGTCAGGTGGGCCGCGAGACGAAGGGAGGAATCTTCTGCTCGGCCACGGCCTTCTGATCGAGCTCGTCGTGCCGGCCCTTGTACCGCTCGTAGCAGACGTGACAGAAGCGCGAGCTGGGGCGGAACGAAAATTCCACCACCGTGCCCACCGCGAGCATCTCGGGAACGGTCTCGCCGCAGGAGTCGCAAACTCCCTCGTGGCGAATGATTTTCCAGACGGGTCCTGACATGCGAAGGAGTTTACCAGCCCTCGTTCAGGCCTTCGCGGAGGCTTTCGACGGGATGAAGAACACGAGTGCGAGCGCAGCCAGGGCTGCCGGAGCCGCACCGACCAGGAACGCGGTGCGCGAGCCGAAGCGGTCCCAGAGGGAGCCGAAGGCGACGCTCGCGATCAGGGCCGAGAAGCCGGTCAGACCGTGCATCCAGCCGAAGGCGCGGCCGCGGCTCTCAGGCGGGACGAGATCGGCGATCAGCGCGCGCTCGGTGCCCTCGGACAGCGCGCCGAACATCGCGTAGACCGCGAGCACCGCGGAGACGCCCGCGATGGTCGTGACCGACGCGAAGGCCGCATAGCAGCCGGCATAGAGGAGCCACGCCAGCCCGAGGAGGACCTTGCGGCCGAACCGATCCGAGAGGCCGCCGCCCCAGAGCGAGAAGGCCGCCCGGATCGCATTCACCCCGGACCACAGGACCGGGAGCCAGCCCGCGGAGACGCCGCACTCCCTCGCCTTCAGCAGGAGGAAGCCATCGGACGAGGCCGAAAGCGTGAAGAGCGCCATCACGCCGACGGCGCGGCGGAACGACACCGGCAGCGGCGCGAGCGTCGCTGTTTTCAGGTCGCCCGAAGCGGGACTCGGCGCTTCCTTCACGCCGAAGACGAGCACCACGACCGAGAGCACGGCCGGAATGGCCGAGAGAGCGAACACGGTGCGGAACGAGGCCCCGAACCAGAGGATCAATGCGGTGGCCACGAGCGGCCCGAGCACGGCTCCCGCATTGTCGAACGCGCGATGCAGCCCGAACGCCGCTCCGCGGCGACCCGGCGGCGCGGCCGCCGCGATCAATGTGTCGCGCGGGGCCGAGCGGACACCCTTGCCCACACGATCGAGGAAGCGGACCCCCAGCACCACGGGCCAGCTGGCCGCGAAGCAGACGAGCGGACGGACGAAGGAAGAGATTCCGTAGCCGAAGAGGACGAGCGGTTTCTTCTTTGCGGCGCGGTCGGTGAGGCGGCCCGAGACGATCTTCAGCGTCGACGCGGTCGCGTCGGCCACCCCTTCGATCCAGCCGAGCGCGGAGGCCGGGGCGCCGGAGATCCCCGCGAGAAAGGCCGGGATCAAGGGAAAGATCATCTCGCCGGAGACGTCCGTCAGGAACGAAACCCAGCCGAGGCGAACGACGGTCGCTGGCAGCGGCGCGGTGCCGTCGCCGGCCGGCGGTGTCGAGAGTCCCGCCGGGGATGCAGAATCCCTCTCGATGTCTTTGGTCTCGACCACGGCTTTCATTCTGAGGCTCGATCCGCTTTCGGAGAGAGATCTGGTCGCTGCGCTGCTGACGAAAGACAGCGGCCTGCTGCGCGCGGTGGTGAAGGGAGCGCGCGGAAAGTCCAAGCGTGCCGCGGCGCTCCAGCTCCTCACCGAAGTGGCCCTCACGATCTATCGCCGCGAGGGGCAGGAGCTGGCGCGTGTGGAATCGCTCGAGATCGTGCGCAGCTCCTTCGATCTGGCCTGCCGTTCGGAGTCGGCGATGCTCCTTCCCTACATCTCGGAAAACGTGCTGACGTTCGTGCCCGACTCCGAGCCGGGGGGCGACGTCTATCGGCTCACGCGCCACCTGCTGGATGCGCTGGAGCTGGGAGTCGCGCCGCTCCTCGCCACGCGGTACTTCGAGGTCTGGATGCTGCGCTTCGCCGGCCTGCTGCCGGAAGCCCGCGAGTGTGCCGTCTGCGGCGAGCCCCTGGGTGACGGTCCCGTTCGCCTGGATCCCGAGATTCCGGGGTTCGCGTCGCCCGAGTGCGCGGGGCGGGGCTCCATTCCGGTGGCGCGGGAGTCTCTCGTTCTTCTCCAGACGATCCGGCGCACGAAGCTCACCGAATGGCCAGGACTGGGATGCGACGTGGACCGGAAAGTGCTCGAAGA
>JBDSFL010000027.1:0-4651 GCA_039919545.1 Thermoanaerobaculia bacterium
CAGCGCGCAGTTTGCCGCGTTCCTGTCGCGGTTTCCCCCCGAGATCGTCGCGCTTGTGAAGCAGATTCTGCCCAGGCTCCGGCGCTCGTTCCCCGGCACCAATCAGCTCGTTTACGACTACTCAAACTCTCTCGTGGTGGCGTTCGGTATGTCAGAACGCGGATACGAGGCCATCGTCGCTCTTGCTATCTTTCCGCGCTGGGTGCGGCTCTACTTCGACAAGTCCCTGCCAGGCCCGAAAAGACTTCTCGAGGGCTCTGGCACCAGAGTGCGAAGCGTCACCCTCGAGGCCGCGTCAGACCTCGATCATGGGGATATCCACGCACTGACCCAGGCTGCGATCAAGCACTCCGGTGTCACCTTCCCGCGCACAGGCTCGACCCGCATGGTCATCAAGTCGCCGGCGAAGAAGCGGAAGCCGAGGAAGACCGTGCAAATTTGATGAGAATTGCTCATGCGCTCCGGATTGTTCTTTTCTCGGCGGCGGCAGGTGCCATCGCCTGCCACGGCGCGGCCCCGACGCCGGGCCACGACTCCGCGAGCAAGCAGACGGCGAAGGCCAGCTCCGGACCGAACCTGAAAGAGAACGCACGGCGCGAAGATCAGGTCGTGAGGACGGAGGAGGAATGGAAGACGCTCCTGACGCCGGAGCAGTTCGCCGTCCTCCGAAACGCTGACGACAGCCCTCGTCGCGACGGCGCGGCACTTGCACGAATCGAACAGAGGAGAACACGATCATGAAGCCGAAAAACACGCTCTGCTTGTGGTACGACAAGGATGCGCTCGAGGCCGCGCGTTTCTACGCCGCCACCTTTCCGGATAGCGAGGTCACCGGCGTCCACGAGGCGCCCAGTGACTATCCGTCTGGCAAGGAAGGAGATGTCCTGACGGTCGAGTTCACCGTGATGGGCATTCCTTGTCTCGGCCTCAACGGCGGCCCGCAGTTCAAGCACAGCGAGGCGTTCTCCTTCCAGGTCGCGACGGACGACCAGGAAGAGACGGATCGCTACTGGAATGCGATCGTCGGCAATGGGGGCAAGGAGAGCGATTGCGGCTGGTGCAAGGATCGCTGGGGCCTCTCCTGGCAGATCACCCCGCGCACCTTGATGGAAGCGCTCGGGGCTGGTGGCAGCGAGGCGAAGCGTGCTTTCGAAGCGATGATGGAGATGACCAAGATCGACGTCGCCGCGATCGACGCCGCGCGGCGCGGCTGACTCGGGTCAGGGGGCGGTGACCAGCATGACAACGAAGGATGATTCATGGGTCCTCATCACCACCTGGCTGAGCCAGGCCATGACATCTCGAGCCATGGGCGTCTGAGAGCGCCCGCGGGTGGTTGCAGCGGACCGTGAAAACGCTGCGCGGCACCCGCCGCCCCACGAGCCGGGTACCCGCTCAGGGCTCCGACGCGCTCCCCGTCAGCACGATGGAATCGCCCGATCGGTTATCGACGACGGTGGCGTACGAGAAGACGGGCGTCGTCGCGGTGACGACGGCATACGCTTCCTGCGTGAGCGTCGATCCGGCATCGGCTGCGGCGAAGATGTCGTTCACCTGCACCGGCTCCTGGGCTCCGAGCTCGCGGGTGACGGCCGTTCCGAGGGGGGAGCCGTTGGATGCGAACAATGTGAACGTCACGGAGCCGGCCGCGCCCCCTGGGTTGTAGGCACCGACGTTCGTGCGGAAGCCGCTCGTGGAATCGCCTCCTGAGCTTGCGAGGGCGATGAGGATGGCGCGCGAACGGGATTCGGACGACCGCAGCGCCGGGACGACCGCGCCATACGTCGGAGCGGGGAGCGGAGGCGTGTAGACGCGCGCGGCGGCTTCTAGGCGGCCGATCGCCGCGTCCCAGAAGACCTCCACCGCGCCCGAGCTCTCCGGAGAAGAGAGAAGAGTGCCCACCACGTCGGCGATCCGGTGTGACGCGCGCGGCGAAAGCGTGAGGCGGACCGGGTCTCGGCGGCAGGACGCCGCGAGCGAGCAGCGCAGCCGTAGCTCGACCGGAAGCTCCCGCGCGGAACCGTTCACGAGCCAGAGATCCGTCTGGAAGAACGAGTCGTTCCTTCCGTGGACGGAGGCCGTCGCGGGAATCGTCAGCACCTGCCGGTCTTCGGCGAAGAAGGCCAGCGAGTCGAACCGTGTCGTGCGCTCTCCCGTGGCCACGTCCTTCACGTTCACCGCCGAGAAGGAGACCGATACCGTGAGCGGCGGCAGAACGATGCCCTCGATCGAGAGCGAAGCCCAGGCGCTCAGCTCCGAGCGTTTCGAGGACGACGCGAACCCGAGAGGATCGCCGCCGCAGCTCGGCGCCGAGTGAAATATGGCGAGCAGGAACGCGGAGCCGGGTGCGGCTCCCGGTTCCGTCTTGAATCGCGCGGCCCCGCCGTACGCGCGCCCAGGCGTCACCACGACGCACTGCCTCAGGGCCTCGCTGCCGCCGGCGAAGGTCACCGGGTTGCGGACCAGCGCCGATCCGGAACGCGGGTCTGCGCCTTCGTCCTGTGACGACCAGGTCGTGAGCCCCGTGTCGTGCGTCCATGAAGAGAGATCGACGTCGAGATTCCCGTTCGTGAGGAGGCCCTGACCGATGGCCAGGCGCGCGGTGATCAAGAGGGCGAGCGTCGCGAATCGGAACGGTCTCATCGCACGAGGGTGGGCCTCAGGCAGGTGAATGACAACGAAAAATCCCTGACCGTGGCGCGGCACAGGGATGAATCGTCACTCAGGTAGACTGCCTCGCAATCGACCGAAGGGAGACCGCTCATGAGCCGAGGTTTTTCGAGCGCGCGCTAATTGGCCGAGGCGTCCTCCTGACCGCCAGTGTGGGATCCCTGCTCGAGGCCTTCGAGCTGTTCGCCCAGGGCGCTCCGATGCTCATGACCTATCAGGGCCGCCTGACTGACGCCGCGGGAAATCCCATCACAAACGTGGCACGGGGGGTGCCGATGTCATTTCGAATCCTGGACACCTTGAACAATCCGGTCTGGACGAAGAGCTACGCGGGACTTCCGGTGAGCAAGGGTCTCTCCACGGCCACGCTCGGATCGCAGACCCCGCTTTCCAAGGCCGTCTTCAGCGACCCAGTCCGCTGGCTCGAAGTGACGGTCAACGGCGAGACCGTGGTTCCGAACCTCCGCATCACGAGCGCCGCGTACGTGATCAAGGCCGTCCCCGGACCGACCGGAACGGCGGGGTTCCCCGGCCCGACGGGTCCGACGGGCGACTTCGGCACGACGGGTCCGACGGGATCGCTGGGCGTGACGGGTCCGACGGGGCCTACGGGAACTCCGGGCGCGCCGAGGCCGACGGGTCCCACTGGAGTGGCCGGACCGGCCCGTCTCGCGGCTCCGATCGGGTTGACCTGATGTCGATGAAGCGGCGTGATTCGAAGAGGAGCCAAGGGCTTGCGCTCGTCACGCTCGGCCTCCTGGTCGCTTGCGGGATGTCCAATGATGCAATTGCCCAATCCAGCGCCTCGTATCGGCTGTCGGCAGCTCTTCCGCAAGGCGGGGTGGTTTCCAATTCGACGGGCTACGTGATCGCCGGCTGCCTGGAGCCCGCCGCGGCCGGTAGGGGAACAACCGCCTCGTATCGCCTCGACACCGGATGCGCCTGGGGCGCCGGTCTCTATCCCGGGCTTCCCAATCTCGAGAGCGTCTCGGGAGGCGGCACGCAGTCGACGGGTATCAATCAGGTCTTCTCGCTAACTCTTCAAGTAACGGTCCTGGATCCGTTCGGAGATCCGGTCGCGGGTGCGATCGTGACGTTCATTCCCCCGGGGAGCGGCGCGAGCTGCACCTTCTCGGGAGGCGGCACCGCCTCGACGAACGCCAGCGGGATCGCGTCGGTCACCGCCACCGCGAACAGCCTGACCGGCTCGTACACCGTGAGCGCCGGCGTGTCGGGTCTCGAGGGCGTGAACTTCTCGCTCACGAACGATACATCGCCCGTTCACCTGCAGCGCTTCACTGCAGAATAGTTTCCATGATGGGGCAGACGCTCGGCACACGCGCCGGCACGCGCCTCTGCCTGAACATGATCGTGAAAGACGAGGCTGCGATCCTGGAGCGTTGCCTGTCTGCCGCTGCCCCTGAGCTGGACTATTGGGTCATCTGCGACACCGGTTCCAGCGACGGCACCCAGGAGCTGGTTCGCTCGTTTTTTGCAAGCCGCGGAATTCCCGGCGAGCTTCACGAGATCCCCTTCGTCGACTTCTCGGAGTCGCGCAACCGTGCGCTCTCGCTGTGTCGTGAAGCGGGCCCGTTCTTCGACTACATCCTCCTGGCGGATGCCGATATGGAGCTGGTGGTGGAAGACCCCGGCTACCGGTCCGGCTTGAACGCAGGCGCCCATCTGGTGCCGCAGCGAAACACGATCACCTATGAAAACGTCCGGCTCCTGCGGCGCGAGCTGCCTGCCCATTACGTGGGAGCCACTCACGAGTACATCGCCGCGTGGGCGACATTCCCGGCTTCGTGGCTGGCTGTCTCGACGCCTACGGCGCACGCCCCTCGCGGTCCGAGCCTCTCGCGAGACTCGCCCGGCACTACCGCGAAGCAGGCAACTCCGACGCGTGCCTCGCCATCTGCGAGCTCGGAGAGCGAATTCCGTTCCCGAAAACGGATCGGCTCTTCGTCGAGTACGACGCCTA
>JBDSFL010000055.1:0-3897 GCA_039919545.1 Thermoanaerobaculia bacterium
ATCATGATCGAGTCCGAGCCGAAATCCTTCTGAGCGTCGTAGACCAGGAGCGCGATCCCTTCCTTCATGCAGCGTGAGGTGATGGTGCGGCTGATGACGATGTTCTCGCGTCCGTGCGAGCCGGCGCGCGCCCGCAGCCCTTCGCTGATCTCGACCGAAGCGGGCTTCAGCTCACCCGTGGCGCGGTCCTTCAGCAGGATCAGACAGTGGTCGGCCGGCGTGACGCTGAAGAGCATCTCGGACGCCTTCTTGTAGATCTCGGGGAGCGAGAAGACGGTGCCCAGCGTGCGGCCGAGCTCGTAGAGCAGCGCGAGGATGCGCGCCTTCTTCTGCAGCCGCGCGATCTCCTGCTCGCCGCTGTCGGCCTGCCCCCCCTTGGTCATCGGGTCGGCCGAACGCGCCGCCGGAAAGGCCGCCCCGGAAACCGGGGTGCCCGCCTTCAGCGCCTGGAGCAGCTCCTCGGGGATGACGCTGACCATGATCGTGCCGTCCATGTCGTGCAGCTCGCCGAAGCGGATCTCGTCCGACTTCTTGGCTGGCGCCTCCACCTGGAACGTGCACTCGGTCTTGCCGATGCCGATGACGTCGCCTGCGGTCAGATTCCAGGGCGCTTCCAGCCACTCGCCGTTCACGAGCGTGCCGTTCGCGCTCCGGAGATCGTGGAGCACCCAGCCCCCGCTTTCGCGCCGAATGGAGGCATGCTCGCGCGACACGGCCAGGTCGTCGAGAACGAGGTCGTTCTTCACCGACACCCGGCCGATCTTCGTGTCCTCCTTGGCGAGCGGGAATTCGGTCACGCGGCCCGTTTCCTGCCGGACGATCAGCTTGGCCTTCATCTTTGGACCAATTCTAACGACATGCGGCCTAGGAGCGGCATCTTCAACGGAATCGGACCTCCGCGGCGGAGGTGGGCTCTGCCGACCGGGTGGACTCCACCGTGGTGCGATTGCGTCCGGCGCGCTTGGCGGCATACAGCGCCACGTCGGCCCGCTTCACGAGGTCGCGCACGGTGGTGCGCTCGAAGATCGGCTGGTGCAGGGCCACGCCGGCCGAGACCGTGATGGGACGCGGAACGCGCGGCGGGGCGAGCGCGGCGATGGCGGCGCGCACGCGCTCCACCGCCTGGAACGCGGTGGCCTCGTCGATCTCCACGAGCAGGATCACGAACTCCTCGCCGCCGTAGCGCCCGGAAAGGTCCACGCCGCGCAGCGTCTCGGCGATGGCCGAGGCGACCGCGGCGAGCACCTTGTCTCCCACCGGATGGCCGTAGGTGTCGTTGATGCTCTTGAAGTGATCGAGGTCCAGGATCACGAGGGCCACCGAGCGCTCGGTGCGCCCCGCCCGCTGCAGCTCGCGCTCGGCACGCTTCCAGAACTCGGCGCGGTTCGAAAGATTCGTCAGGGGATCCGTCGTGGCGCGCGCGAGCAGCCGCTGCCCCTGGTCGGCCACGATGAGCAGGAGGAGGCTGGTGAAGACGAGAAACGCGGGGCCGACCGCGGGCAGGTCGGGCCCGTCGGTGAGCAGGATGCCGAGCCGGCAGCCGGCATCGACGACGGCCGCCAGCAGCAGGAACCCGGCACCCACGAAGACGAGCGCGGCCTCGGGACGGCGGCGCACCGCGGGTGCCGCGAGGGGCACGGCAGCGGCGCTGGTCACCGCCACGAGCGAGACGATGGCCAGCGCGGTCAGCCAGCGCGCGTGCGGCGGAGCGAACCAGACGCAAAGCGTGCCCGCGAGCGGGAGCAGGAGCGCCGCGCGCTGCCACGGGGCCAGGCGCAGGTCGAGGAACCGCAGCACCACGAGCGTGGTGAGGGCGGGCAGCACGAAAGTAAGGCTCGAGAGGATGCGGGCGAGGCCCGGCGGCGTGAGGCCCATCGGCAGCCACGCGGGCGCCGCGGTCGTCACGTGCAGCGCGACGCCGATGGCGAGCGCGGCATAGAGGCCGATCTCGTGGCGTGTGCGGTCGCTGAAGTAGAAGAGCAGGCACAAGAAGCCGAGCGTGGCGATGGCGACCGCGCAGATTGCCGCGGGTCGCTGGTTGGCGAGGGCGCGGCTCAGGCTCCGCCCGAAGCGATCGAGCACGGGAACCCTGCGGATGATCTCCTCGTGGCGTGCGGCATGCCGGATCAGGAGCTCGTGCCTTCCCACGCCCACGACGGGCAGCTCGAGCAGCAGCTCCGGCCGGGACGGGTCCGAGAGGGCATTGCCGAGCGGAAGTCCGGTGAGCGCCACGCCATCCCAGTAGACGATGTCGCCGGCCGCCAGCGGACGGATGCGGAGCGCGAGAGGCTGACGCGCGGCATCCTCGCCGAGCCGGAGCAGCAACCGCAGCCAGCTCGTCCCGGCTTCGGCGCGAACCTCGGGCCGGAGGAGGTCGACCCGAATCCAGGCGCGTTCCGGCAGGCGACCGGCGAGCGCCGCGGATTCGTCCCCGGTTCGCGCCATGCTCCAGCCCGCCCCGAGGGGAGCCGGGAGCTGCCGGATCTCGAGCACCGGACGCGTCGAGACGATGGCCAGGAGTGCGGCGGCGAGAGAGAGCACCTGAGATGATGATAGGTCTCCTACTCTCTTACAATCCGTGCTGATGCACACGATGATGGCGCTCGCCCTGGCCGCGGGAATTCTGCAACCCGCCTCTGCTCGTCCGCTCCTCCTCACGAAGGCGCGCGTTTCTCTCGACCCCTCGCTCCCTCCCACGGAGGGATCGCTGCTGATGAAGGACGGGCGCATCGCGTTCGTGGGCGAGGAGGCCGAGGCTCGAAAGCGCGGAAGCGACGTGCAGGCGACGGTGATCGAGCTCGGGGGCGCGGTGATCTACCCCGGCTGGACCGATGCGCACGGGCATCTGCTCGGCCTCGGTGAAGCCCGAGAGAACCTCGACCTGCGCGGAAAATCGAAAGACCAGATCCTCCGGCTCGTCGCCGAGCGCGCGGCGCACAGCGCGCCTGGAGCGTGGGTGAAGGGGCGCGGCTGGGATCAGAATCTGTGGACGGGGGGCGCGTTCCCGACGTCCCGCGAGCTCTCGGCGCGCTCGCCGAAGAACCCTGTCGTGCTCGGTCGCGTGGACGGGCACGCGATCTGGGTCAACGAGCTGGCGATGCGCGCCGCAGGCGTGGACGGCAAGACCGTGGATCCTGCGGGAGGCCGGCTGCTTCGGGACGCGTCGGGGCAGCCGAACGGCGTCTTCGTCGACAACGCGGAGTTTCTGATCGAGAAGGTGATTCCACTTTCCACGGCGCCGGAGCGGGCGCGCGCGTTCGAGGAGGCCTTCTCCGCGTGCACGCGCGTCGGGCTGACCGGCGTGGGCGACCCGTCGGCTTACGACCATCTCTCGATCGGCGTGCTGCGCGATCTGGCCCGCACCGGACGGATGAAGCTCCGGGTCTACGCCACGGTGAACGGGAACGACCCGCGTCTCGAGGATTTCTTGAGGGCCCCGCGCATCGAGGAGGGCCGGCTGACGGTCCGCGCCGTGAAGATCTACGCCGACGGCGCGCTCGGCTCACGCGGCGCGGCGCTGCTCTCGGACTATGCCGACGAACCGGGCAATCGCGGGCTCGTGCTCACCCCGCCCGAAACGCTCGAGAAGCTGGCCGAGCGCTGCTTTCGTGCGGGCTGGCAGCTCTGGATCCATGCGATCGGCGATCGCGGGAACCGGCTCGCGCTGGAGGCGTACGAGAAGGCGATGGCGCTCGTGCATCCCGTCGACGCGCGCCCCCGCATCGAGCACGCGCAGGTGATCGCGCTCGAGGACCTGCCGCGCTGGAAGGCGCTCGGCGTGATCGCGTCCGTGCAGCCCACGCATGCGACCTCCGACAGGGGGTGGGCGGAGCAACGGCTCGGACCGGCGCGCCTGGCGGGGGCCTATGCCTGGCGGAAATTCCTGCAGGCTGGAAT
>JBDSFL010000092.1:0-14982 GCA_039919545.1 Thermoanaerobaculia bacterium
ACACGAGCGCTGCCCGCGCGCGACGATCCCGAAACGAAACCGCGCGTTCTGGTCGGAGAAGTTCGAGCGCAATCGCGCACGCGACGCACGCTCGCTCGGCGCATTGCGACGACTCGGTTACCGCGTCGTCGTTCTGTGGGAGTGTGAGATCGAGAAGAAAGAGGCTGTGGTCGAGAGACGATTGATCGCTCGACTCGACGCGCTGAAAATCCCGCTCAGAGCACCGCGAATCGCGAAGCGTAGAGCTGGGTGAGGCGCCGGACCATGCTCTCGTAATCGTAGATGTCGCCCGGCTTCGGCGCCGGCGGCGTCGTGACGAGCCGGACCGGGGTTCCGTCGTTTCGACACTCGATGATGACGATTCCCATGGCGTCGAAACCTTGCTCGCCCGGCTTGGTGCGACGGGGCATCTCGTGGACTTTATCGACGACGCGCTTCGTGTCGTCCGGCTGCTTGTGGCGGTTGACCTTGGCCGCGGCTTTTCGCACGGCCGCCACTTGACGCCCCGGACTCAGAAACTCGAGAGCCGCGTTGATCATCACGAAACCGACCGCGATGGCCACGTCCGCCGAAGCGTGTGTCGTCTCGTGACTCGAGTTGAGCTCGTCGTAGAGCCGTGGCAGCGCTTTGACGTGTGCGGTCATGCACGCCTTGGCTTCGAGCGCGACCTGGACCGCACCGACCTCTCCCCTTCGGATGTCGGGCAGATCGGCGAGGATCTGCTTCTGCTCTTTCGTCAGGACGATCTGGTAGCGCTCGACGAGAGACTTGAAGCCGCGAGCCGAATCGCTCTTGGAATCTCTCGGCCGCGCCAGCACGAGATCGAGATCCTTCTTCCGGTTCTGCTTGAAATCGCGCATCTCGTGATTGATGCCGTAGACGACCGCGCCGCTCTCGACGTGTTTGCGAAGGACGGGCGACTCTCCCAGAAAGTCGAAGAGGATTCCCCAGCACGCGACTTTCGAGTGGTGATCGCTGCGCGGGTGGTACTGCCACGCATTGCCGGACGCATCCTTTTCCGCACGCAGGCTCAGCGTTCGAGCGAGGATTTCCGGTCCGTGCATTCGCGCTCATCATCGCCGAGGCTAACTTCAGGTGCAAACGAGGCGCTCGAAATGTGGAGGACTCGCATCCGCCCCGCCGTGACGCGACCTCACCCGCCATCATCTCGGCCAGGCCGTGACACTCGCGATGCACGAAGAGCACGCATCCGCGCACGCCTTCCGCTCCGGGCGGGAGCCGGTCGAGCGACGCTCTGCACGCCCGCGCGCCGCAGGAAGCGGCACGGGGCGATGCATCCCTTGCGCATCGCGTCACTCCGCCTAGACGGCTCCGTGTCCCGGCCTTCGGCCGCCGCGAAGCACAAGGGCCGCTCGCGGGCTAATAGCGCCATTAGCCCGACGCGATCTCTTCCATTTCCCGCTCCACTGCGTTTCGCGGGGGCGGCTCCCGCCCTCCGGGGCGCGCACCCGCGCGCCCTGCGGCCGAACAAGTTGCGGCCGACACCGAAGGCGGCGTAAGGAAGCTCCGGTCTCCGCTGACGCTCCGCCCTTCGCGTCTTCCAAGGCCGGGCACGGCGCGATGCGAGGGCTCGTCGCCGTGGTCGGAATCGCGCACGCGCCCCGCCCGGCACTTCGGCGCCGGGATACCGGCGCAGCCCGCTCAATGCGTGTCACGCCGGCTTCGGTGGCGGCCGCACCCGCGGCCGCGCAGCCGTCGCGCCACGCCGGTTGGAGCTTCGGAGAGCGAATAGGAAAAGAGCGGGCACCGCAGGAAGACGACGAACGCAAGAGCGCCGCCTCCGGCAGCGCGGCCGCAGGCCGCGCCCGTGCTCGACACGCGAGCTCGTCTCCATGTTCGCTTCCGTGTTCGTCTCCGTCCTCGTCTCGCGGGTTCGCGTTCTTTTTCTTAGACGTCGTTCCGACCCGGCTGGTCGGGAGCTTGCCCGCGCGTGGTGATCGAGCACCGCAGCGAAGCGAGCGGCGCAGATGTCCGCGCGCGAATTCCGCAAGCGCACTGCCAGCCCGTGACCAGCTCGCGCGCAGCGCGCTCTGCTAGCCCACGTGCTGGCGCGAGGGCCGCCGAGGACGAGATGCCCGAGCACGCCGCAGCGCGCGCAGGGGCTCGATGGACGAGATCAGCGGCCCGACTGCCAGCACCTGGAAGACGCGGCGGCTCATCCGCCGCCTCGCTTCACGCCGGCAAGTTGGCGGAGCGACCGAAGGGAGCGCAGCCCCCGTACATAATGTTTTGTTATGTAAACGGCGCCGCAGCGCCGCAAGGACCAGGGGTGGCCCCCTCGGAGCGCAGCGGAGAGGGACATCAGATAGCCCGGGCGCCCGATAATTTCGAATTATCGGCGAGCGACCCTGACGCTTCGCGGCCGAGCAAAGCGAGGGCACACGGGAGCGCGACGCTTCGCGCGGGAGTGACGCGATGCGGCACGGATTCACGCCGCGTGACAGCTACTGCTGGCGCACGACGTGATGAGCGGCCGCGCCTCCCACCCCTGGTCCGCAGCTTGCCGGCGTGCGGATCCGTGCTCTTCGAAAGCTCGCGGTCAGCGGGAGGGAATGTTCGGAGCCGAGCAGGTCGAGTCGCGCGGTGCTCTTCGCACCTGGCCGCAACGATGAGAGCCCCTTCAGAGACGGGACGGAGCACGGCACGATCGGCTGCGCGACGGCCGCGACCCACCACACGGCCGCGCAACGCAGCCGGCGTGACGCGCGGGGCCGCTGCGAGGGTCACGGCGCCGTGGACGCGATCAGCTCACCAATCTCGAGCCGCACACGTTTCGCAGAGATACCGCCCATCAGGTACGACCGTATGGCCGTCAACGGCGAGCCGAATTCGCTTCCGGCAGTCGGCGCAGAGCGTCGGCTCGAAGGTCGGAGGATCGACCAGCTTCACGAAGTTGAAGCGGTTCGTCCCATAGGACACGTACAGCTCAGTCTCGAATTCCTTGCGACACTCTCTGCACTCCTGCCACGTGCCGGCATGCCCTCCCGCAGCATGGTAGCCACACAGGGTGTAGCGAGCATGCCCTCCATGACAGCCACGGCGGCGATACGACGCCTCGTCGTCACAAACGAGAGTGCCGCAGCATTCGATGCGTCTCAGAGCGCCCGTCTTCCCGCAGAGGCCGCAGCCTGCGAGGTCTCCCGTTCGCGATGCTTTCACCGCTCCGCGCGTTCGAGGTGGTGCGAGTCGGGTCACTCAGCCTCACTCAGGTGAAAAACAACGCGACGGACTCGAATCATTTGTTGGAAGTCGGACGAGTCGACTCCCGCGGTCTTATCCGGTCGGTCGCGACTCGATGATCTTGAAAAAGCAATCGCAACACCTGACCCTAATCACCGATAAGCAGGCCTGACCCCGATCTGACACAGCGACAGCCTGGACCTCACGAGTCGTTGTTTAGAAGAAGAGATGCAATGCACCCTTCAGAATGTCTCCTCCGTGGGCTGATGCCGCCGCGGTCAGCAATTGCTGCAATTGGAGTCCACGCACCAAGCCGAGCTTGTAGTCTTTCGCTGAAACCGTCTTGATGTAGGCATTTCCGCACGCATCGACAGCCGACGGAGACGGATCGCGGGCGATCGCAAGCAGTGCGTGGTATAGCGGTCCCCACGGAGTGAAGACCTCGTGGCGAGCGAGACGCTCGGACAGATCAGCAGACATCTTCCGTTTCCACAAGGCTCCAAGGCTCGCAACGCCCGCAAAGAACACAATCAGCGCCGTCCGTTCGCGTAGATCATCTCCATCCGGAATGCGAGTTACACCGAGCGCCAGGAGCTCGATCGCTTTGTCGAGCACACTGACGTCATTGCTCGGCTTTCTTGCGGCCAACGCTTTAGCGAAGCAAATACCAACGTGGCTACTGAGACACAAATATAGCGTCTCGTCATCACTCAGGTTGCCGACGCATCGAGCAACATGCCTTGTTAAGTGGCGCTCTCCAGATTCAAAGAAAGCACTCGCTCCCGTAACGTCGCCATATAGCGCAAGCCAAAGAATTCCATCATGTAGATTCATCCATCCGACTGCCCCATGATCGATGTCCGGAATCGTCGCTTGGAGATCCAGCCTCTGAAGCCGAGTCTCGAGTTTTCGCCTCTCACTATCCTGCAGAGACGCTCGCAACCCGCCCCTGATCATGGAGCGATCCAGTGTGCAGCCGTCGTCCCAATCCACCTTCCTAGTCGGCCACCACCCATACCGCCTCCGATTGCTCCGGCGGCTCCGGTTACGAAAGCACCGGGGCCACTAGGTAGGCCTAGTAAGCCTGCGCTAGCTCCCCCCAGCGCTGCGCCAAGGTACGTTCCGCCTTCCTCTCCCGCAACTCCCATTGCGGCCTCGAAGAGGCTGCCGTGAGTCGCGAGCCACGAAACCTCTACCTGGCCACCCATGCCCCGATAGTCGCTCACCATCGCACCAAAGGCATCGTCTTGGCCCTCGGCCGCATGAAGCTCATTGGCGTCCATAGTCACGGCAGCAGCCAAGCCCGCTATTGCAATCCCCTTCATCACGCGTTTCGCGGCAAGGCGTCGGGCCTCACGGGCGACAGCGGCCTCTGACCTGCCGGTGGTGCGAATTACTTCGGCGTCGCCGAAGATCACGCCTGTATCCTCGACTCGTTTCGTGATCCCGCGAACGTTGTTTCCGAGACCGGCTTTGCCGACGAACCGATGAATCCCACCTTCGCGGTCAAGCGCTGCCAACATTTCCGCCTCGGCCTCCATCCCAGATCCTTCGACAAGCTCTCGGGCTCGAGTCCTGTTTGCCTGCATCCGCTCTCCTGACGTCAGAGTGCTGACACGCGAAACAGACTTATCGTTGACGAGATACTTGCTGTCCCAGAATTCCACCTTCTTCGTTGCCTTGTTGTAGGCAATGACATCCGCGCCACGTTCAAACACTCCTTTCCCACTTGTGAGCGGTCCCTCTAGGATTACCCGCCCGTTGCTTGCCAGCATTCTTTCCAGCGCACGCTCGGCATACATTCCCTTGAAACCTTTCGACGAGTTCACCAGTTTCGTAACCAGATTCATTTGAGACTGCGAGAGCAATCCCGAAGGGTCGCGCCCCTCCGCGGGCCGCAGTCCAACAAACGCTGACAAGTTCACGGAGTCCACCGCGCCCAGCGGATCCTCAGCAGTGAATGTGCCGCTTCGTGTATCCAGCCACCTGGCGCGGGCATACGCCCACCCTGTGGCCGGGTCCTGCCAGAGCCCCTGAAACAGCAGGTTCTGCCCGCCAGGCATCGCGCCGCCCAGCGTGTCGGAGGCCGCGAGCACCGAGTCGTACTTGAACTCGTACTTCTTCTCGTAGAAGGGTGCCGTCCTCCCGTCGGCCGGAATATCGATGCCGAAGACGACCTCGGTCTGCCCCGCTTCGGGAATCTGCAGCGCGCGACCGAATCCATCCAGCAGCAGCCGCGTGAGATGGACCCGATACGCCGAGCTCTTCGGCCAGCCGGCCAGCCGCATGATCTGCAGGCTCGGCGTGTCCGTCGTATTGATGGCGATAGCAAAGTCCGCCCGCGCCACGGCCGTCCAGCCTTCCGAGGTCTTCTCTTCCAGGATCAGCCCATCGGCAAGCGACGCCGCATCCAGAGCGATGGTGGTCTCGGCCAGGATCGTTCCGGCGAAGCTCTCTCCGGCCACCGCCAGAGCCTGAGTCTGTCCGTTCACCACCTTCAAGTTGGGGTCGAAGTAGTTTCGTCTGGGTTCGGGGCCCGATTCGATGTGAGCCTCGCCAAATGGGGTGTAGAGGTAACGGGCCAGAAGCGCGGGCTTTCCGTTCCGGAGCTTGTCGGCGGCCACGCCGACGACCGTGCCCATCTCGTCACGAAGGAAAACGAAGTTTGCCGATGTCGGCGCGCCGTTGACGCCCGTCAGGTCGTTTTCAACATGGACCTGCACCGCGTCGTCGAGACCGCCGGGGCCGGGAATGTATTGCTTTCTCCAGATCGGCTGATCGGCGTAGTTGACGCCAGTCTCCGATAAGAGGCTCTGACCGTCCCAGGTGTAGATGCGCTTCTCCATGAACGGACGCTGGTTGTCGTCGGTGATGTTCTCCGGAAGCTTCCCGCGCCGTTCGCGGGAGAGAAGGCGGCCGAGAGCATCGTGCGTGTAGAGCAGGCGCTCGGCTGGGTCGACAGGGCTGTTGGCTTTGAAGTCGGCCTGGACGAGTCGGCCGCGCCAGTCCCAGGTGTAGCCGGCGCGATCGTCTCCGATCCTTCGGGCCTCATCGTCGTAGCGATAGCTGACCGCGCCGCGCGTGGCGAGTCTTCCCTCGACGCTCGATGTGGCCTTCTCGCTCGTGGCCGCCCCGAGATCGTCGATCTGCTTGAGCTCGTCGGCGGCGCCAAACGTGTAGCTCCAGTTCCCCGTGCCCGACCCGGACTTCGCGCCCGTGAGGCGCTGCGCGGCATCGTGGCTGAAATTCCATCCCGCACCTTGCAACGCGTCGAGCTGGCCCGCGGGGGCTCCCCCGGCGCTCCGCACGCTCTTCTCGTCCTTGGGTGCATCCCACGTGTAACCAAGCTTCCCGAGGTCTCGGCCGGAGGCCTTGAAGGAAAGCTCATCGAGTCGCGAGCCTGGGCTCAGATAGCTCATCCTGTGCTCGAGGCCTGGCGTGGATGTGGTGCCACGCGTCTTGGTCGAGAGAAGGCGCCCGAGGCCGCCCCAGGTGAAATCGGCTCCTAATGCAGTGACCGGCTGTTGGCCCGCGTCCGTGAGGAAGACGCCTATGGGTCGATCGAGCGCATCGAAGCTCTTGCCGACTCCTGAGATCGTGGACGAGCGTGCGAGGCCAGGATACGAAAGCTGCGTCGCGTTCCCCCAGATGTCGTAGGTGCGCGTGAGCGGCTCGCCCCATCCGCCGACCGTCTCGGTCTTCGGCAAGCCACGCCGGTCGTATTGACCAAACGAGACCTTCGCGCCCGCGAGAATCTCGGTTGCCCCAGTGCCCGACTTGATCGAGGCCGACACGAGGCGCGACAGGGCGTCGTAGGAAAAGGCATCCCCCGAATCGAGCTTCGACAGGCCCGACGGAATCGCCGTGAACGTCGGATCGACCTTTCTCGACTTGAGGTTGTTGGCGGAATCGTATTCGTAGACGATCGGAATCTGGACACCGCCGGTGCCCTTCAGCCGGGTCGTCCATTTCTGAATGGTGCCGTCAGGGTTGTAGTCAAACTGCTCCTCGGCCGAGCCGGGACGTGTCCGTCTCTTCAGCCGCCCGATGGTGTCGTATCCGAAGTTCGTGATGTCCGGCCCGCCGGTCCGGCCTTCCACGCGGCGCTGGGTGTTGCGGCCCCCACCGTCGTAGCCGAACAACGTTCGCTGGCCCGTGCTGCCGCGCATGACGGAGGTGACGGAGGTGACGAAGCCTCGGCTATCGAACTGGCTCGCGACCTCGTTGCCGCCAGCGCGCAGCAACGAGAGAAGATTTCCCGCCTCGTCGAGTGTCCGGTCGATGCGTGTGCCGTTCCCCAGCGTCTCGCCGATGACACGGCCGAGCACGTCCCGATCAATCGTCGTCGTGGTGCTGATGGAGGTCCCGGCTTCCTTGAACGTGGCGGACTTCACCCACGGAGCATTCGCGGGGATCAGGTAAGTGATCTCGTTGCCGAAGGCGTCCTTCTCCGATTCGATCCGGCCGGTTCCGTCGGTCTTGAACTTCACCTCTTTGAGGTGACGCTCGGTGGAAGCGACGTTTGAGTCCTTGCCGTCTACGTTTGTGACACGTCCGACGGAGTCGTAAACGAACGTGACCTCGCGGGATCCCCCCGCAACCGCCGTGTCGTCCAGGAGCTTCTCGACGCGCTTGACGAGTCCATACGGCTCGTACGTGGAGGTCGTTTCGGCGAGCGTCGCCGTGACCGTCTTGGTCGGATCAGCGGGGTCAGGCTGCTTGGCGGTGACCTTCTCATTGACGACGCGATCGCCCTGGTCGAAGACGCGCGCGATGCGAGCGCCCGTCGGAAGGACCTCGAGATATGGCCTGCCCAGCGAATCGAATTTCGTCCACGTGGCCCCTTCGTCCCCGTCGTTCTGGTAGACGACGTGACCCGCGATGTCGTAGGCCACTCTGCGATCGCCGGTCGTGTCGGAGGCTCCCTTCTCGTGGGTGTAAGACAGGCGCCCGGCGGCATCGTAGAAATACTCGGTCGTTACCCCGGCTTCGCCATCCGCAGTCCCCGTGGTCACGCTTTTGAGCAGACCGGTCGTCTCGGCATACGCATAGCGGGCCACGGTCAGCGTGCGCGATGGATCCCCCGCTTCGGCAACGGCCGAGGCTGCCTTGTCGAGCGTGGTTGCAACCAGCTGCTCGCGCGCGTTGTAAACGTGTGTCGAGGTCACAAATCCAAGGCGACCCTGATTTCTGCGCTCGCGAGTCACGTGGCCCGCGGCGTCGAAGGCCACCTCCGCCACGGCTCCGACCTCTCGATAGTCGCCCGAGCTCTTGCCCGAGACTTCCTGGATCACTCGATCCCACTCGTCGAATGTCCGTTCGCTGATGGCGCCGAACGAGGTCGTGACCCTGGTGACGTTGCCGCGCTTCGTGCCGAGATCGTTGTCGTAGGTGTAGGTCTCGTTGCTCGTCCCGGTCGTTGCGAGCTGGATCTTCGTGAGGAATCCGGCCTCGTCTTGACTGGTCGGGAACTTGCCGTAGATGGGTTGGAGCTTGATGACGGCGGTGGATTTCGGACCGACATCCAGCGCGGTGATCCGCCCCATGGCGTCGTGCTTGATCTCCTTCGTCACGATACCTTGCGGGAAGCCGGAGAAGGCGCTCGCGGGCGGCTTCCCATCGTCTTTCTTCTCGACCGGAACGCCGGTTGCAACCAGTCGTTGCGAGCCGTCGCTATCGAATGCAACGTTGAGCGTGCTCGGGATGTTGTCGGTGAGCGTGTCGACGCTCGCGGGCTGAGTGGAATAGGTGAGGATTCCGCCCTTGTCGCCATCGCCGAAGTTCCGGATCCGCGCCTTCGGGTCGCCACGGGATTGACGATCCTTCCCGTCGCTCTCATCCGCCTTGCGGTAGAAGAACTCCGTGAAGCCCTTGTCGGGCTGGACGATCTTCCTGGTACGCCCATCGTCCCAGTACTCGAACCCCGTCTTGGCCGTGCCGCTCGTGACCGTGGGCGTCTTCGGCGGGAGGGCGTCCTCGTCGGTCGGCGGCGAGAAGAAGTCGAGCGACTCCTTGTCCTCGATCGTCTTGGGCCGGCCGAATTGGTTCAGGGTGTAGTTCGTCGTGTGGCCCCAGGGCGCCGTCAGCTCGACGAGGGTAGGAGGCTTCACTTCTCCGGGCGGCGTGTACTTGACGCCCCACGTGAGCGTGTTCACGGTCGCTTCGTCGCCTGTGGGCAGCACGACTGCGGCCACGCGCCCGGTTGTGAGGTCATAGTTGAAATGGACCCGTTCGGGTGCGTCGCCGCTGAGGTACTTGGGGAGCTTCAGTCCGACCAGAGCCAGCTTGCTGAACTCTTTCCCGTTGAGAGGCGCCGAGCCTGCGCGCTCTTGCGTGGAGTAGACGTACTCGAGCGTCGGGCGCTGGTCGCCCGTGAAGCTGTAGCTCGAATACTCACCCTGGTTCTTGACCTCGGGCAGCTTGACCCTCGTGAGCCGCCGGTCGTCGTCGAACTCGTACTTGACGTTGCGATCGGCGAAGTCTTCGAGCTTCTCGATCAGGCCGTACTTTCGACCTGCGCCGTTTGGAACGGGCCGCGGGTCGTCGCGGTAGCTCAGGCGGTAGCTCCGGCCGTAGTCGTCGCGCAGATGCGCGAGCTGGCCGAAGCCATCGTAGGAAAGATGAAGCTCGTTTCCCCGCTCCTTGTCGTCCTTGGGATCACGCCGGAAACGGTCCGCAAGCTCCGTCAGCCTCCCCTTCTCATCGAACACCGCCGAGTCGTGCTCGCGCCCGACAATCCTCCAGCCCTTGGCCAGTTTCTCGACCCTCAGGTAAAGACCGTTCGGCATGCAGTACGAGCCAGCATCGTCGTTCTCATAGCCTTCGGGGCACTTCTTCGTGGTCGGTACGGCGGTGACAGGAGCGCTCACGTATCCCGCAGGACACGGCGCGTCGGGCTTCTCCTGGCATGGGGGATAGAACTTCAGGACGTGTCCTTGGCCGTCGTGGTACTGGAGCTCGCCCGGATAAAGCAGCTCGGGCTTGGCGTTCGGGTCGTCGGGAGGCCGGGCCTTTTCGATCGCCGGGATTTCTCTGATGTGAGCAAAAAGCGGCGTGTTCCACCCAGCGCTTCCAAACGCCGTGTAGCCAAGGAAACCCGAGCGGTAGCTCCGCGACAGAGCGACGTCTAGCCCGCGTCCCTTCACGAAATGATCCGTCGTCCCCAGGATCGCCTCACCCGACACGAGCGAGACAGCGGCTCCCGCTTCTCCAACATCCCACATCGCGGGGTTCTGGATGGGCTCGGCCAGGGAGACCTGGAGCGGCGATGGGATCTCGTCCGAATAGCCCATGAGAGTGGCGACCCCCGCCGGGGCCCTGTACACATCGCGGTCCGTGTTCAGATCCTTGAAGAACTTGATGGCCGTTTGAGTGTCGGTCTTCCCTTCTGTGGGTGGCTGGTTGTCGGTGTCTTCCGGATCATTCGACGTGGTCGAGAGGAACACACGAAGGTAAGGTCCTCCGGCGAGAAGCTCTTTGATGTCCTTGTCCTTGTCGAGGGTGCCTGCGTCGATGAGCGCCTGGATGTACTCTGGCCTCTCACACCTGCGGCACTGACTGTCCTCGTCAAGCTGACTGACGTTCAGATCGCCTTCGACCTTCTGGCGCTTCTCCCAGTACTTTGCGCGCGCTCGAGGGTCGGCCAGGAGGATCACGATCTCCTTGGATTCGTATTCGTTGAATGCCAGCGAAAGGCGCCCGCTTTCGCCCGGGAGGTCGTTGGCGTCACTGGAATAGGCCTTGCCAACCCGGTGAAGCGTGACGAAGACCTCGTTCTTCGGCCAGCCGGGACCGCCCGGCATTGCGATGGTAGGGCCAACGTCTTCCTTGGCAAGCAGACGCTCCTCGGGAAGCGCTCGCAGGCTCTGGACCTTGGCAATGAGCGTGGGACCGAGGTCTCCCGGAAGCGCCACGCGAAGCCGGAATGCCGCGGTGCCGACTCGCTCGGCTTCCTTCTTCTTGTCGGGATCGTTCTCGTCCTTTGACGCGATTCGAAGCGGAATGCCCAGCGGGGCAAATCGCGCGGTGACACGGGACACGGGAAGAACGCCTCCGCTCGTCGGGTCCTTGTCGGGCCGATAGAGCCCCGCGAAGACAAACTTGGGGTCCGTCACGGGTAGGGCGCGCCCACCCTTGGAGTCGTTGCCCCATGTGAAAAGAAGACCGGTCCCGCTCTCATCAAACGCGATGTGATTCGCATCCCAGGGAGCCTTGATGGTGGAGAGGAGCCGCGGATCGATCCCCGTACCTTGATCGGGTCCGCCGTTGGCGCGCGCGATATCCCAGACGTCGATGAATGGCTCCGTCGGGGACTTCTCGACATTGGTGCCGCCCGCAAAGAGATAGCGGCCCGACTGGTCCACGGCGACCTTGTAGACCAGATGATCTTTCTTGAAGAACCGGCCGATGAGCTGCGCGGGTGAGCCCAGCCTGCGCTCGCGCAGGTCAAAGATCGCGACGCCCGCCGCGCCCAGGCTGACGAAGCCCAGGTCGCTTCCCGCGATGGTGTCGGTGCCGTTTGCATTGGTCGCGCTGACGGTGACGGGCGTCCTGTTCTTCGTCGAATCACGCACCGTGAATTTCAGCTCTTGATCCCCGACGATGCCGCGGTCGAGCCAAGTCGGACCCCTGGCGATGGTGATATCGCGCAAGGAGACCCCGACGCCGGCCGGCAGGCTTTCTCTCCTCGGCGTCAGGCAGGCAGATTCGTCTACAAAGCTATTGGGACTCTTGGGAACGCCCGGAATCTGCGGCAGGGCTCGCGACCCGAACAGGTGTGATGAATGGACGACGCCGAAATGGATGAGCGGTGAATAGATGGCCGCCGAGCCATCGACCGATTGAGAAAACGTTTCTCCAGCGCCCGAAAGCACCGCAAGGGCAGGCGTCAGGGCGAGGCCATAGCTCAGCGCCGTCGAGGGGTTCCCGGACGGACACTCCGGGAATTTCCAGCTCTCCCCTTCCAGCCGCTCCAGACGCCGTCCGCAATCCGAGCCTCGGCTTGCGCCGAATGCGGCCGCCGGCGTGAGCGTGTTGTAGAAGCGGTTGAGGTCAAGGACGGTGATTCCGCTTCCCACGATTGCCAGGTAGCCGAAGGAGCGCAGGTTGAAGCGGACGCGCATGCGGTCGCCCGCTCGCGCCCTCACACCAGCGGTGGCCGGGATCGCCAGCTCGCCTCCGGAGCTGCCGTACATGACTCCGGTGTCAGGCGGTAACGCGGGCCAGTCATTCTGGATGTCAAAGGACCAGCTTTGCCCCGTCGTGAGGTCATCGACCGTGACTCTTTGGTAGTGGTCCCACTGCTGCTCCTCGGGGGAGCAGACGCTCGAATCGTCGCGGAACTTCAGGTCTCCCTTGCGCTTGTGGGTGGACTGGAGCTTCAGATTGAGGTGATAGAAGCCGTCGGCGTCGGGCGTCGGAAGGGCCGAGGCGCCATAGCGCGCCGAGAACTCTACCAGGTCGAGATATTTTGGAGTCTTGTCAGTTGGACCCGCGACCCCGGACTTCGGAGGATTGGTTTCGTCCGAGACCAGGAGCTCCATGGCCGTCGGCTGTCCCGCGGGAAGCACGGACGAAACGGAGTTGTATTCGGAGGCCAGCAGTCCCTGCGTTCCGATGCTGATGGCCGTCCGGACGCCCCCGCGCAGAGGATCAAAGCAAGCCAGCCCCTGCTTCCATTGAGGATCTGTGGGTGAAGGAAGAGGGCACTTGGACTGCGCCGCCGACCGCACATCTTCGAGGCGGACGGCCTTGACCGACCATCCGCTCCCGAAGAGCTGGCTGTAGAAGATTCGATTGTGTCCGTCCGTGGCCAAGGCGCGGACCTGATCAGCGGTGTGATTCATGACGGCGAAGGGCCGCGGCAGGCCCCCCGCGCTTGCCGGAACGCGAGCGATGTTCGAGATGTCGATCGCCAGGAGGTTGCCGGTCCCCGAGGCCACGAGGAGCAGGTTCCCGAGCTTCAGCATGTCCCGCGCCGTGTTCGTGTCGCCGAGCGAGCAGCCGGCTCCCCCTTCGGGCGGGCAGTTCAGGCCCTCCACGCCGACGCTGCCGATCTCTTTGTCAATTGCCGCGCGCGTCTCGAAGGAGAAGTCCTTCGGTGCAAACGTCGGATAGAACAGAATGTCGCCCTTGGCATTTTTTGCCGAGATCAAGCCAACGTCGCGGATCTTGAGATTGAAACGGTGACCCAAGGGCAGCGTCCCGGCAGGTTCGATGCGAAGAGTCGACGAGCCGTCCTGCTTGATCGAAACCGGGATCTTGAGACTCGTTGTCGCCCCATCTTTGGAACCGAGGTCCGTCAGAGTGACGAGACACGTCGCGTCCGTGGCACAGTCGAGGTTCTCCTGCTTGATCGTGACCGGCTCCGCGAAGCTCATGGAAAAAGAGGAGAGGGATTCGGATGCGATGTCGCTGGCGCTGACGACAAGAACGAGCTCGTCATCCGGTGTGGCATCGACGGTCAGCTCCGGAAATGCTCCGCCCTCGACGGAGCCGCGCTTGATGTCCTTCAGGTTCGGGCCGAGCTTGTACAGCTCGACGTTCGTGCGTGCCGGAAGCGGAAAGAGGGAAATGGGCTTGACGGTCAGACGGCCACTCGAGCTGACACACGCCTCGATCTCGAGCCTGAGCCGCTGACAGGCGTCGGCGCCCGAAGTCTCGTCCGCCCGGAATCGAATGACGTCAAAGGGCGACAGGCTGATGAGCGTCGGCCTCTTGAGCGCGCCTTGCGGCGGAAACTCGGCAACCTTGATGAGCGCACCTGCTCCGGTGATCGGGTCATAGGTCTTCTGACCCAGGATCCACCCGGTGGCCAGATCGCGCTGGACAACATTCGGGGCCGAGTTCAGCAGGACGGGAAGGATGAAGCTGCCGCTCCAGTTTTGAGGAAGCGGCACATACACGAATGAGTCGTTCTGCGCGTCGTAAAGGACCGAGCTCGCGGCCTGAGTGTCGTTGAGCGAGGTCTGCCCGAACATGGCAGACATGCTGTTTCCGGCCGAATACAGGAGCGCCGCTGTCGTGCGCATCGTGAGCTGGAGCAGCGTGGTTTTCAGAAACCGCATCCGCTCGGTAGATGTCGAATCGGCAAGTGAACGGCGCACGTTCGTGGGCAGCGGAGGCTGGTCCGCATCGGCGTTCGAGAGAAGCTTGGTGCCGTTCCCCCCGTCGATGATCTTGGCCAGATCCATCATCTTGAGTCGCGCGCCCCAGGGCAGATCGGTTCTCTCGGTGACGAAGACCAGCGTGCCGACGGCTGCCGAGGTGGTGACGGAGATCTTGAGTCGCAGGGTCTCCTTGGCGGTGCCGGCGAAGTCGACGTCGACATAGGCACCCAGCTCCATGCCGGCCGGAATCGGAATACCAAGAGTTGCACGATCCTTCTTGATGACCCTCACCAGGGTCGGCGTGTCAAAGGCGCCCGCCGGCGAGGTGACCTGGATCCCCTCTGCGGTCGTGAAGACCGTCTCCTCTACCGAAGAAGCCAAGAACCCGAGGTGGTCGGGGGTGACGAACGGACCGAGGCGAAATGAGGTTGCCTCGTCACCGTTCGGGCTGATCACATGGACCCACACCTTGCTGGATCTCGTCGCAACGACTTGAGGCGGGCGACCGACGGTGGTAGCGAGCGAGCCGTCCGGCCTTGCCTGAACCGTATTCCGAACGGTGTCGGCAATAGGGCCTTCAATCTCTGTCCAGACCGCCCACGAGGCCGCTCCCGCAAGCACGATCGGGAGCGCCCCTGGGTCGGCGTTGACGATGGAAACGCCGTTGATCGGC
>JBDSFL010000111.1:0-7664 GCA_039919545.1 Thermoanaerobaculia bacterium
TGAGCCGTTCCAGGCGCGCGGCGTCCTGCCGGGCGCCCTTCGACGAGAGCAGCTCCGGCCCGAGCGCAAGCGGTGCTTCTCCCACGGCAAGAATTGCGCCTTCGCGGTCCTCGTCGCCGGGTGAGACCGGCCCGAGCAACGGGAAGTGGCGGGCGGGAAGATCGCCTCCGAACACGATCGTGGGGATGGTGGCGGGCGAGTAATGAGGCGCTACCCGCGCGAGCCGGTCGAGATCCTGGCCCCAGTCGAGATTGCTGTCGACGAAGAAGCGGTGGCCACCCTCGGAGCCGCCCGCGGCCACGTTGAAGAACGCAAGCTCGTGCGGATGGGCGAAGAGCGTTTCGCAAAGCTGACCGACGCCGAGAAGCCCGATGAGCAGCATGGGAGCTGTTTTCCAGCGCCCCGAACTCTCGAGATCGTGCATCGCCGAGGCAACGATCAAAGCGGCAAAGGGAAACACGAAGAGCACGTGCCTGACGCCGATGTTGTACGTGGAGCCTGCCGACACGAGGAGAAAAAAGAGGAGTCCACCTCCCAGCGCGGCCGCGAATCGCCGGCTGCCCCCCGCGAACAAGGAGGTCAGCACCGCGGCGAGCAGGGAAAGCGAGATCTTGGTGAGGATGGATACGGGGAAGTAGAACGGCGAGCCCGACGGGCTCACGCGGCCGAGGAAGTAGTTCACGCCGGCGCCCACGCGGCTCTGCAGCGCGATGGACAGCGTGCCCGTGGCGAGGTTTCCCGCGGCGGGCAGCACCCGGCCCAGAGCGACGGCCGCATTTTCAGCGAGAGGGGAGAGGCCTTTCAGGAGCAGCCTGTCGTGGGCCAGCGCCTCACGGTCCTCTGGAGTCTGATTTCGATTGGCCACGGCGAAGCCGCCAAGCGTGAGCACGAGCGCGATCGCGGCGGCCGCCGCGAGTCGGCCGAGGGATCGGGCGCGGAAAACCTGCGAACGCGCCTCCACGAAGAGAAGCGGCAGCGTGATGAGGGCCAGGAGCGGAGCGTCGTACTTGCAGAGAAACGCGACGCCCCAGCAGAGTCCGAGCTGCGGCGCGGCAAAGCGGTCGTCCCCATCGAGCAGGCGCCGCAGCGGACCGAGCGAGAGCACGAGAGCCAGCGTCACGGCGAGATCCGTATGGACGACGCCGGCATGTCCGATCAGATTCGGCTCGAAGGCGGTGAAGCTCGCGGCGGCCAGCGCCGCGAAGGGTCCGAAGCGCCGCCTCGCCTCGGCAGCAACGGCCATCACGAGCGCAACGAAGAGCGCCATGAAGGGGAGCCGGGAGCGAAAGAGAATTTCGTCGCCGGGGGTCTGGTTCTGAAAGAGGAAGCGATAGAGCATTCCTCCGTGCGCGGCGGACCGGAGAGGGTCGGGCACGGGGGAGAGCGGCAGACCGATGAGCGCCAGGCCCGCCAGCGCCTTGGCCAGCGGGGGATGCTCGGGGTTCCACCGGCCCGTGCCGTCCCGCACGATCTCGACGGCGCTCGTGATGTGAACCGGCTCGTCGATGGTGGCGGAATCGCCGCGGGTGTGGCCCACCACGAGCGCTCCGCCGAGCAGGGCCAGCACCAGGGCGAGGAGCGGCTCGATTCGCGCGAAGCGCCGCCCCTCGCCTGGCTGGGTGGCGAGGTCCTGCGTCAGATCTCCCGGAACACGAAGCGCTTGAGAACCTGGATGCGCTCGGTCGCGTGCTCGGGATCCATGAGCCAGATCGCGCCGGCCACCGACGAGAGCAGCGAGTTCCCGTCCTGCGGCGTGAAGCAGAAGCCCACGATCTCGCGCCCCTGGTCCGCCACGGCGAGAGTCGGCGTGGAGATCACGGTTTGCGACAGGATGCGGCCGTAGTAGCCGTGGTCACGTCCGAACGAGAAGACCTCGTTGGCGCTCTTGCGTTCGGTGAGGGCGACGAGCGGATTTTCCTGAAGCCGCTCGATCACCTTCTTCTTCTCGAGGGCCTTGGTCAGCTCGAAGTTGAACCAGACCGAGTGCATGTACTGGGTGTTCAGCTTCAGGGCGGAGGAGAAGACCTTGGGCTTGAGGTCCAGCGTCTCGTAGAGATGGAACACGTCGCGCGCGTGGTGGGTGCCGAACTCGTCGTCGTCATGCTTGCCGACGGTGGGCGCGGGGGAGAAGTCCTTCGTCTGGGAGATGTCGTTCGAGCGCCGCATGCAGACGAACTGCGCCCGCTCCATGATGAGCGCGCCGTCTTCCATGCCCAGCGTCTTGATCAGGATGGCGAGATTGTGCGTGTTGCACGAGACGATCTGCAGGAACTTGTCTTCCCCGGGAATCAGCGCGCTGTCGTTGATTCCGCGCGCGTACATTTTCCCGAACCCGAATTCGGAGCCCTGAGCCAGGAAACCCTTGGGCCCCTTGAGGTCGTCATAGAACTGCTTCTTGTTCTCGTTGCCAGCGGGAGTGCAGTCGATGACCACCGTGGCGCGCTCGAGAGCCTCCTGCGAGCTGTAGGAGACCTTGTGCCCGAGGGCTTCGAAGTCCGCCGCCTTGTCGTCGTCGGCGGCCAGGTGCGCGCCGCGCGACATCAAGTGGGCGACCTTCGCCCGCTCGGTCTTCATGGGCGTCCGCTTGTGGAACGTCACTTCGTCGATGCCGAGATGCTGGTGGAAGTCGGTGAACAGTCCGATCAGCGGCTCGCCGATGGTGCCGGTTCCGACGATGTGGACGATGTTCTTCATCAATTCTCCTCAGCGGAATTCTTGCCCTCGACGCGGCGCGAAGGCGTTATAGACGGACTGCGGAACCAATTCAACAGTGTAGACTTTTCGCATGTTCGGCGTCTCCGACCCGCCGGCCCGGCTCGTGTCGACCGTCCTCGCGGGTCCGGCTGGGGCGCTCGAGGCTCTGCTCCGGCTCCCGGCGACGCCTTGCGGGGCGGCGGTCGTGGCGCACCCGCATCCGCTGCATGGCGGCACCATGCACACCAAGGTGGTTCATCGCACGGCGCGCGTGCTGTCGGATCGCTTCGGGCTCGCCGCGCTTCGCTTCAACTTTCGCGGGGTGGGCGCCTCGCAGGGAACGCATGACGCCGGGCGCGGCGAGGTGGACGATCTCGTGGCCGCGGCGCGGTTCGTGCGAGGCGACTACCCGATGGGTCCTTTCGTCATGGCCGGGTTCTCCTTCGGCTCGCTCTGCGCGCTCCGGGCCGCGCCGCTCGTCCGGCCCGACCTGCTCGTGCTGATCGGCCTGCCGCTCGATCGCTTCGAGCCGTCCCTCGGGGCGCTGGCCGGCGGAATCCCCGTCGTCTGGATGCAGGGAGAGCGCGACGAGTTCGGCGGAGCCGTGCAGGCCCGCGGTCTGGCTGCGGATCTCGGCTTCTCGCTTCACGTCGTCGAGGGGGCGGATCACTTCTTCGCCGGGAGGCTCGATGCGTTCGAGGAGACGCTCTCTCGCGAGCTCGAAGCCCGCCTGCCTGGCCAGGCGGCTGGAACGGCCGAAGCCGTGGAACAGTGAAGACCTCCACGCGGGTGATCGTGATGGGGGCCGTGTCCCTGCTCGGACTCGTCGTCGCCTACGGCGTCATCTTCTGCTTCTACGCGGCGGGGCTCTTCGGCGATGGCTCGCACATCTCGGCCGCGTTGTGGGAGAAGGCGTTGCGGGGAACGATCCTGCTCGGTCCCTTTCTCGGCGCCTTCCTCCTGCTCGGCTTCCTCGCCTGGCGGGAGCGCTGGTGGACGGGAGTGCTGCCCTGGGCCTCGGGCTCGGCGGCTGTCATCCTCCTCGCGCGCCGGGATGCGGGCATCCTCTCCGCTTTCGACTTCCTGTGGGTCGGCGTGTCGCTAGTCTTCGCGGCGCGGTCCACCCGCCGCGAGGCGGACGACGAGGATGGAGGATCGGATTGAGCGAGCTCGCGTTGCTTTCCGAAGGCGAGCAGCAGGAGCTCTTGGCTCGCGCCCGGGCCGCGGCTGCCGCGGCTCTGGGCGTTGCCGGGATTGCGGTTCCGGGTCCGGCCACGGGACGCCTCGCCGAGCCCGGGGCGACGTTCGTGACGTGGCGGCGCGAAGCGCGTTTGCGCGGCTGCGTGGGCTCGCTCGAGCCACGGCGCCCCCTCGCCGAGGACGTGGCGTTGAACAGCGTGGCCGCGTTGACGCAGGACCCGCGCTTTGCCCCATCGACCTCCCGCGATTTTCCCTTCCTCAACGTCGAGATCTCGGTCCTGGCACCTCGCGAGAAGATCCACGGCGCCTCGGATCTCGAGCTCGGGAACCACGGTCTCTACGTCGAGAAGGGAAAACGACGTGGGCTCCTGCTGCCGCAGGTCGCTCCCGAGTGGGGCTGGAGCGCGGAGGAATTTCTCGAACAGGTGTGTCTCACAGCCGGGCTTCCGGGCGACGCATGGAAAGACGCTTCGGTGGGCCTGTACCGGTTCGGGGCGCAGGTCTTCGGCGAAGCGGGTTGACGATCGGGGCTATTTCTACTCGGCGCCCGCGCTGAGCGCGTACAGCAGCACGGCGGCAGCGGCCCCGGCATTCAGCGATTCGACCTGGCCCGCGAGCGGGATGGTGACGCGGGAGGCCAGCCCTTCCACGATCTCGTCGGAGATGCCGTGCCCTTCCGAACCGATGACGAGGACGAGGGGGCGTCGCGAGGCCACCGCTCGCGGAGGCTGCCCGCCGTGCGCGTCCGCGCCCACCAGATCCGCGCCCTGCTCACGCGCCCAGGCCAACGCCTCGGCGGGGGAGACGCCCGTGGCCAGCGGCACGCGGAACGAGCTTCCCGCCGAGGCCCGGAGTGTGCGAGCGGAAAAGGGTGAGGCCGAGCCCGTGGTGAGGAGCACGCCGTGCACACCGAAGGCCTCGGCCGAACGGAGGATCGCGCCGACGTTCAGCGGGTTCTGGACGCCGTCGAGCAGCACCGCGAGCGCTTCGGGTGCGAGCCGGATCGCGCCAAGCTCCGCGGCCGGGACGGGGGCCAGCGCCACGAGCCCGCGGGTCGAGGGAAGGTCCGAGAGCTTCTCGATGACCCGGCGGGAGACCGCGATCGCCTCCGCTCCGGCGGCGGTCGCGCGAGCGATCACGGCGTCGTGCTCCTCGAGATCTTCGTGAAAGACGACCTGCGGCACGATGCCCGCGTCGAGGGCTTCGCCGAGGAGGCGTGCCCCTTCGAGCGGCATCGACCCGCCGCGCGCGATCTCGCGGACGGCGGCGACCACGCGGAAGTTGGAGGGTGCGTCGATGCGGCTCATGAGCTTGCCCCATTCTCCTTCACGAACACCGGACATGCTTAAATCGGCGCGATGAGGCGTCTTGCTCCGCTCGCTGCCGCGGTCACCGCCAAGGCGTCACCCCTTGCCGCGCTCTGGACGTTCCCGGCGATCCTGTTCTCGGCGTTCCTCGTGTCGTGGGGAGCGGAAGCCGCGCAGTTCCTGGTGTCGCAGGGGCTCGCTCTGGCGATGCTGGCATGGCTCCAGACGCTTCCTGAGTTCGCCGTCGAAGCTGTCATCGCCTGGGAAGCGGGGAAGGATCCCTCGCGCATCCACCTCGCCATCGCGAACTTCACCGGCTCGATCCGGCTCCTCGTCGGGCTCGGCTGGCCGCTCGTCTACTTCGTGGCCGCGTACTTCGCACGCAAGACCGGGAAGCGCAAGACGTGGATCGCCATCGAGTTCGAGGAGGAGCATTCCATCGAGGTGATGGGGATGCTCCCCCCGCTCCTCTGGTTCGGCGTGATCTGGTGGAAGGGCTCTCTCGGGCTCTGGGATGCGCTCATCCTGTCGCTCTGCTATTTCCTCTATCTCGCCGCGCTGCTGAGGATCCCCGCGAAGGAAGGCGACCCCGAAGAGATCGCGGATCTCCCCGCCGTGTCGCGCTGGGCGCTGAACCAGGGGCCCGGACGCCGCGCGTGGGCCATCGCCGGGATCTTCCTGGTCGGCGGAGTGATCCTGCTGGTCTCGGCGCACGCGTTCGTGGAATCGATGCTCGCCATCGCCGTGTCGATGGGCATCGCCCCGTTCGTCTTCGTGCAGTGGGTGGCGCCGTTCCTCTCTGAATTTCCCGAGAAGCTCTCGGCCTTCAACTGGGCGCGGCAGATCTCGAAGGCGCCGATGGCCGTGATGAACCTCATCTCGTCCACCATCAACCAGTGGTCGATCCTCTCGGCTCTGATCCCCGTCATCTATTCGATCTCCGCAGGGAAGGCCTCCTCGATCGTCTTCGATGCCCATCAGAAGCAGGAGATCCTGCTGACGATCATGCAGAGCGTGCTCGCCTGGCTCCTCGTGCTGAACCTCAATCTGCGGGCGCGGGAAGCCGCCGTGCTCTTCGTCTTCTGGCTCGTCCAGTTCGCGGTGCCGTCCACGCGCGAGGCGATGGTCTACGTCTATGCGGGCTGGTGCGCTCTCGAGATCCTGCTGATCCTGATCGGGCGAACGAAGGTGCGTGCGCCGCAGGCCGCTTTCCGCGTGCTGTTCCGGCGCCCGGCGAGGACCGCGGCATGAAGCTTTCGATGCGTGCCTCCTCTGTTTCCGGCTCGGCCACACTCGAGGTCCTGAAGGCCGCGGCGGCGATGCGCGGCCGAGGCATCGACGTGGTGGACCTCGGGCCCGGTGAACCCGATTTCCCCACGCCCGAGTTCATCAAGGAAGCCGCCATCGGGGCCATCCGGTCGAACTTCACGAAGTACACGGACACGGCCGGGATCTCCGAGCTGAGGTTCGCCATCGCGGAACGCTACCGGCGCGCCTGGAACGCCCCTTACACGTCGAGTCAGGTGCTGGTGACCGCCGGGGGCAAGCAGGCCCTTCACACCGCCTGCCTCGCGCTCTTCGAAGAGGGAGACGACGTCCTCATTCCCTCGCCCTACTGGGTGTCATTTCCCGAGATGGTGAAGCTCACCGGAGCGACTCCCGTTTTCGTGCCCACGACCGCCGCGGAAGGATTCAAGCTGACGGCCAAGGCCGTCGAAGCTTCGGCCACGCCGAAGACGCGGGGCGTGATCGTGAACACGCCGAACAACCCGACCGGTGCCGTGATGGAGCCGAAGGAGATCGAGGCCGTCGTGCGGCTCGCGGCCGCGCGCGGCTGGACGGTGCTGTTCGACGAGTGCTACGACCGCTTCGTCTTCGAAGGGCAGCACCTTTCGGCAGCGGCCCTCGCTTCGGAGTTTCCCGAGACGGTCTTCGTTTCGGGCACCCTCTCGAAGACCTATGCGATGACCGGCTGGCGCATCGGCTTTGCTCTGGGCCCGCAGGACCTCATCGACACCATGGGCCGGCTGATCTCGCACGCCACCTCGAACGTCTCTTCGATCACGCAGAAGGCGGGGCTCCTGGCGCTCACCCATCCCGAGGAATCCGAGAATGCCATCCAGCAGATGCTCAACGAGTACGGCCGCCGCAGGGAATACCTGATCCCGGCCCTCAACGGCCTGCCCGGCGTCACGTGCGCCGTGCCGGGGGGCGCGTTCTACGCCTTTCCAGACGTGTCGGCCCACTACGGCAAGAGCGCGGGGGGAACGGCAGTGACGGGTTCCGCGAGCTTTGCCAAGTATCTGCTGGACGCCTCCGCGGTGGCGCTGACGCCGGGCGTCGCGTTCGGTGAGGATCGCTGCGTGCGGATCTCGTTCGCCACCTCGATCGAGCGGCTGCACGAAGGGGTTGCCCGGATCCGCAAGGCTCTCGACGCGCTGCACTGAACGTCGACTCCGGATC
>JBDSFL010000117.1:0-3861 GCA_039919545.1 Thermoanaerobaculia bacterium
CATCCATGGCTTGGGGATGGCTGGCTGACCCACGGGTGGGTCGCCTCCAGCTCTTTGGAAGCAGAGAGCCGCTCCGGCACCGAGGCCGCCCGGAGCGTTCGAAGGCGACGAGACTTGGATTCCCCCAAAATGTGCGACCGGCGCAAACACGTTGAGGTTCTCGCCGGTATACGAGGGAGTCGAGCCGAGCGCGGCCACGGCCGTCGTGTTCGTGATGCTGGTGAGGGTCAGTGTCCCGGCGCAGCTGCCATAGGTCAGGTCCGTCCCTTCGTACCGTCCGAGGCGGCGGCCGCAGTCGCCCCTCGTATTCACAGAAACGCTCGTGAGCCGGTAGAAGCGGTTCAGATCGAAGATGCCCACACCGCTCCCGACGATGGCCACATATCCGAGAGACCGAAGGTTGTACCGAACCCGCAACTTGTCGCCGCGGCGTGCCCGGATGTCGAGGACATTCAAGGTGCCTGGTAACGGATTCGTCCCGTTCGGCCAGGCATTTTCGACATCAAACGACCAGTTCTGACCCGTGGTGACGTTGTCGACGGTGACGCGCTGATAGTGATCGTTTCCAGGCTCATTCGAGCAGCTCTGTTCGCGCCTGACTGAGTGGCCATCGAGGTTGGTGTCGAGAAGCATCGAGAACTTCGTGAAGCCCTTATCGTTCCAGACGAGAGAATCGAAATCCGGGCCGTTCAGGATCTTGTGCTGGTCGTAGAAGGCCTTCAGCTCTGCCTCAGGCTCGGTGAAATCCTCCACCAGGATGTCCATGTCGGTCGGAATCCCGGTCGGCAGCGCACCGACGAGCGTGAGATATTCGGATGCGAGCAGCGCATCCCCGGCGGGCGCGACCGCGGTTTTGACTCCACCCTGGACCGGAAGGAAGCATGGGAGCCCGGAGAGGGCCGCGGGCACTGACGACGGCGTCTGATTACAGTTGGAGACCGTGGCGTTTCGGATGTCTTCGAGACGGACGACGTTCAGACCCCACGAGCCGCCGTAACGGCTGCTGAAGAAGATCCGGTTGTGCCCGTCGCTCTTCAGGGCGCGCGCCTCATCGAACGCGCTGGTTCCAAGCCTCGCGAAGGGCTTGAACGGGATCGGTGCTCCCGCTTCAGCTGAGTCTGGACGCGACGTGGAGACGTCGATGGCAACCAGATCGCCCGAAGAGGTAGAGACGATCATGAGGTTGCCGAGCTTCACGAGGTCGCGCACGACGACCCCGTCTCCGAGCACGCCTGGAGAGGAAGCACCGATTTCGTGCTGCGCCGACTTGCGGGTGGCGAACAGGAATTCCAATGGCCCCAGGGCAGGCTTGACGAGGTTGCCGCTTGCGTCCTTTACGATTCTCCTGAACTGCAACGCGTCAAGAGCCAGGGAGAAGAGATGGCCGTGCGGAAGCTCTCCCTGGAGCAGGATTCGGAGCTGGATAAAGGGATTCTTCGTCGGATCCCCTCCAGCATCGAGCGTAATGGGAAACGACACGCCCGATCCGCAATTCCCGGGAAGCTCGCCGCAATCGAGCAGTTTCACAGCAGCAGCTGGATTGAAGAGCTTGGCGAGGGGTTTGTCCCATGCGAAACGAAATTCGGTGACGTTGTTCGGATCGAGCTCTCCCGGCGAGACGACCAGGAGCATCTCGGCGCCACTCTTGGCGGGAAGTTTCAGCTTGCTCTCGTCGAATGACCCGCCAGCAACCTGGACGACGTCGGTTGCCTGCATGGGCATGGGCACGAGCCTGAACAGCGAGAGGCGTGTCTCGTCGGCAAGCGAATATGCAGAGAGACCCGCGGAGTCTGTGGCCTTCAGAATCTGGACGACATCATTTGCAAGGCTGCACGCTTGAAGCTCGAGGCGAATGCTGAGGCAGGTCTTGCCATCGGCCCCTGCCTTCTCGGCCTTGAATCGCGTAATGGAGAACGGGTACGCATCCGAGAGGATGGCCGAGTTCGGATCGGTATCTTCGACGGGCGGTACGGAAAGAAGCGAGCCCACCGGTCCCGAGATAGAACCGAAGTTCTGCTCGACGATGGCCCATCCCGTCGACCGATCCTTGCCGACCACGAGGAACGGCTGGCCATTGACCAACGGCAGGATGTAGCCACCGGTCCAGTTTCTCGGCATCGGCAGGTACACCATGGCATCAGCGTAGAAGTTATAGAGGACGCCGAACTGATCCATGATGCTGGTCGAAATGCCGCCGGTGGCCGCGCCGAGTTCTGCTCCCGCCCCGTTGAACCACGCCGCCGCACCGCGGGCCTGAAACTCGAGGAGTGCGGTCTTGATCAGCGTGCGCGGCGTGAGCGAGCCGGCGAGACCCCTACGGGTCGGGGCCTTCAGCGTGCCGCTGGCGTCCGTCGGGTCCGCAGGCTGATCCTCTTCGAAGTTCGAGATCAGCTTCGTTCCGTTGCCGCCGTCGATGATCGAGCCGAGGTCGACGATCTGGAGCTTCTTGCCCCAAGGAAGGTCGATCGGAATTCCGGCGAATGCGAGGGAGCCGATCCTTGCCGATGGGCTCGTGACCGGCACCTTGATGCGCAGCGTCTTGTTTGCCTGTCCGTCGAAGTCGACGTTCACGTAGGCGCTGATCTCGAAGCCGGTGCCAGCGGTGACGCCGGTGGTCGCTGGGTTGAGCATGTTCACGTGAACGAGAGTCGCAACGTCGAAGGCCCCCGCGGGCGAGACGACCTGGACACCTTCCGCCGTCGTGAACTTCGTCTCCTCTCCTGGAGGAGCGACGAAGCCGAGATGATCCGGCGTCACGAACGGTCCGAGCCGGAACTTCTCCGCTTCGGATCCGTCAGGGCTGATGACGTGCACCCACACGACGCTCGCGATCGTGACGGCGAATGTCGGAGGATGGCCGAGCGTGTAAGCGATCGAACCGTCGGAGCCGAACGAACGCGTCTCCTTCACCGGGTCGAGCGGGCCCTCGATCTCGGCCCACATCGACCACGGGGATCCCGACAGAACAAGCGGAATGGCCCCGCTGTCAGCGGTGATCTTCGCGGTGCCGTCAATCGGGACTTCGAGGTGGAACTTCTCGGGATGGACCTGTCCGCCGAAGACGATGACGTTGGAAGTGGCAAAGCTCCACGTCACCACGCCACCCTGGTAGTTCGTGCCGCCGGCATCGCGAACTCCACCGAGGAAGCGACACAGGAGCGTGCGCGAGGGAGGAAGCGGACGCGCGGGGCTGAAGGAAACGAGAGTGCCATCCGGCGAGAGGCTGACCGCTCCGGTGACAAATGTTCCCGAGGCCGTCCCGTCGGCGTTCGCGATCTGAACGTCGATGGTGCTGGAGCTGATCGAGGCCGGATCGAGGGGCTCGGAGAAAAGAACCGTGACGATGGAGCCAATCGCCTGGCTCGTGGAATGGTCGATGGGCTTGAGTCCAGTCACAGTCGGAGCGACCGGATGAATCACGATCGGGACGTTGATGACCGATGCGGCGACGACGTTCGCAGCCGTCGCCGTCCCCTTCTCGTCACGCGTCGGGTGAAGCGCGGTGAGCGTGGCGCTTCCACCTGCCGGAACCGCTTCCGCGTACATTCCGCCCGGCACGGAGAGGTCTGCCGTTCCGAGGCCGGTTGCTGTTACCCGCGAGTTCGCGAGACCGAACCCGTTCTCGGCCGTGACTGCACCCCATGCGAATGCAATTGGCGCCTTGGCGTGAAGGACGAGATACGTGCCCTCTTGGATCAAACCCTCGAGCGGAAGCTGCGAGCTTGTAGCCTCCGGAGAGGACACGATCTTCTCGGGCGTTCCCGCCTTCGCGGCGCGCTCCACGATGCGCGCGAATGCACCGCGGTTGTCCGCCGGCTGCTCGATCCAGTTCGCGAGCACGAACTGCGCTTCGCCTGTCTG
>JBDSFL010000154.1:0-2649 GCA_039919545.1 Thermoanaerobaculia bacterium
CCGCCACGCCGAGCAGCGTGACGAGCGTGATGCCGGAGGTGGGCTGCGAGGAGACGCCCACGATGCCCACGATGCGCGCGGCCACCGCCACGAAGAGAACTCCGAAGACGCCCACCCCCGCCGCGCACACGAGGCGCGGCACGAGATCCATGTTCCCGGCGAAGACGCCCGGCACGAAGCCCGAGACCACGATGACGGTGAGGATGCCCGCGACGATGAACCCCGCGGGCAGGTCGCGGTCGCTCTCGGGGCGCAGCGTGGAACCGTCGCCGCCGGGCTCTCCGGTTTTCTCGCGCGCGCTCAGCCCCCGCGCGACCGCGAGGAACGACGCGGCCATCGAGGGGAGGTTCTTGAGCAGCGTGAGGATGCCGGCCGTGGCCACGGCTCCCGCTCCGATGTAGCGCACGTAGCGCGACCAGATCTGCCCCGCGTCCATCGCGGAGACGAGCATCTTCGTCTCCGGATAGAGCGGCGTCTGGAGCCCGCCGCCGATCAACGCGATGAGCGGCGTCAGCGCCAGCGCCGAGACGACCGAGCCCGCGATGATCACGGCCGACTGGCGATACCCGAGGATGAAGCCCACGGCGATGAGCGCGGGCGCGAGCTCGAGCGCCACGACGGCCTTGGGCAGGAACGGCACGGCCGAGGAGATCTCGCTCGGGATCAGGAACGCGAGCGACACGAGCAGCTTCACCGCCGCTCCGATGGCCATACCGCGGAAGATGAACGCGCCGCCGGGCGCCCCTTCCGCCGTCGCGCGCAGCACGACCGCGCAAGCGGTGCCTTCGGGATAGGGCAGCTCGTCCCTGGCATCCACGATCAGGAGGCGCCGCAGCGGGATCATCGCGGAGAGGCCGAGGACCGCGCCGAGAAAACAGAGCACGACGATCTGCAGATAAGGCGGAGCCATGCCCCACAAGAAGAGCGCGGGAATGGTGAAGATGGTCCCGGTGGAGAGCGACATCGAGGCCGACCCGATGGTCTGCGAGAGATTCGCTTCGAGAATCGTCCCCTTCGCGCGGAAGAGCCGGAAGATCGCGACCGTCATCACGGCTGCGGGGATGGAGGCCGAGACCGTCATCCCGACCCGCAGCCCGAGATAGGCGTTGGCCGCGCCGAAGACGATTCCCAGGACGATGCCCGTCACGACCGCCTTGGCGGTGAACTCCGCGATCGACTCCGGTTTCAAGAGGGGCACGGGCGAGCAATGTACCAGCTCTCACCCAGGAATCTGTCCGGGTATCCGGGCCGACCGTTCCTGCGGGGCGATCTTCCAGGGCTTCCGGGCCACGAGGCAGAGCAGGACGCCGGGCGCGAACGCGAGACTCGGCGGTCCATGGAAGAGTTGCAGCTTCGCGCGACAATGCGGCCGTGCAATTCATGGAGGCGGCCGCGGCGGTCAGCAGTATCTCCGTCCTCGGGATCCTGGCGCGCATGCGCTGGAACTTCGCCCGCCTCCCGATCCTGCCCGCCGTGGAAGCGGTGCCCTCATCGCCGGCCGCGACCGTCTGCCTCTGCATCCCGGCGCGCAACGAGGCGCGCGAGATCGGCCCCGCGCTGGATTCGTGGCTCGCCCAGGATCACCCCTCGCTCGTGATCCTGGTCGTGGACGACGGCTCCACCGACGAGACGCCCGCGCTCCTGGCCGCGCGTGCCGCGGCGCATCCAGAGCGGTTGCGCGTGCTGCGCAATGACTATCTGCCTCCCGGCTGGCTCGGCAAGAACCACGCCCTTCACCTCGCCACCCAGCAGCCGGAGGCCAGAGCGGCCGAATGGATTCTCTTCGTGGATGCCGACGTCCACGCGACGCCCGATCTGCTCCGTCGGGCCTTCGCGTCTCTGGAGCGGAACCCGGCCGACATCCTGGGCCTCCTGTTCGCCATCGATACCGAGGAGCCGTTCGAGCACCTCTACGGTCTCTTTCTCGTCTCGGCGTTTCTCACGCTCATCCCCCCGCACCAGGTTCCCGATCCGAAGCACTGGTCGTTCTGTGCCGGCGGAGGTTTCATCCTCGTGCGCCGGAGCGCATACGACACGGCCGGAGGGCATGCCGCCGCCCCGCTGGAACCGATCGACGACATGATGCTGGCGCGCCGCGTGAAGAAAGCGGGCTTCGTGAATCGCGTGGCTCTCGGCGGGCCGATGCTCCACCTGCGCATGTATCACGGGCTGATGGAGGTCGTGCGGGGGACGCGCAAGAGCGTGGCGGGCGCTCCGGGGTGGCTGTTTCTTCCGCTCGGGGCGCTGTTCTCGATCGCGCTCTACCTCGCGCCCCTCTGGCTGCTGCTGGCCGGCCAGCCCTGGCTCGCGCTGGCCTTGCTCGTGATGATCCCGCTTCTCTGCACGGGTGTGATGAGGCGAATCACCGGCGGGCCGATGCGCGCCTCGTGGCTGCTCTGGCCGCTGATGGGCGGCATCGTGGGCTGGGCCATGATGTGGGCCTTCTGCGATGCGTCGCTCGGGCGAAATACGTGGCGCGGCCGCACCGTGAAGCTTCGCGCCACGTAGAGGCAGAAAAGAAAAGCCTCCCCGCGTGGGGAGGCAAGAGCCGCGGCGCGAAGGCGA
Source organism: Thermoanaerobaculia bacterium (assembly GCA_039919545.1). Classification (GTDB taxonomy): domain Bacteria; phylum Acidobacteriota; class Thermoanaerobaculia; order UBA5066; family UBA5066; genus JBDSFL01. Next base: position 2,566 of record JBDSFL010000154.1, read on the forward strand.
CGACGGTGTGGATCGGCTGGAGCGTTCCGGCCGATCTTCGGAAGATCAGTCCTCTTCGTTCTCGTCGTCCGTGGCGTACGCCTC
>JBDSFL010000175.1:0-2705 GCA_039919545.1 Thermoanaerobaculia bacterium
CGGCCTCCGGCACCGACAGAGTGCGCGGCAGCGAGCGATCCTGCCGCGGTGCAGCGACCGCCTTGGCGGGGTTGGCGTCGGTGCGCCCCTCGCGCTTGAGGTAGGTGAAGAACGTGCGCAGCGCCGAGAGGTGCCGCCCGATCGACGTCCGGGAGAGCCCATCCTTGCGCAGCGAGGAGAGGAACGAGCGGATCGTGAGCGTGTCGATCGAGGCGAGGTCCACGTCCGCCGTGGTGCCGCGGAACGCGGCGAGAAATTGCTCGAATCGCTCCAGCCCGCTCCGATACGCGGTCAGCGTGTGACGGGAGACGCCCCGCTCGTCGGCCAGATGCCGTTCGAAGGCCTCGATCTCCCGATCGAAGGCGGAGCGCTCCTCCCGTGCCTCGGGCACGCGCTCGTCAGCTCGGGGCCTTGAGGTCGCGCACTTCCTTGACGAGCGCCTTGATCTCGTCCTCCGAGAGCTTCTTGCCGAAGGCGGGCATCTTGCCGCGCCCCTTCGTGATCGACTCCATGAGCCGCTCGTCCTTCACGGAGGCCTGCCACTTCGCCTTGGTCAGGTCGCGCGCGCCTTTCTTCTTCCCCTGCTCCGTGTCGGCCTTTCCGTCGTCGCCGTGGCACGGCGTGCAGTAGGTCTGGTAGCTCTCCGAGCGGCCCTCCGCGCGGGCGGGCGCGGGACCCAGCGTGAGCCCCGAGAGGAGCGCGAGGGATGCGGCGGACGCGAGCAAGCGATTGCGTGTCATGCGATCTCCTTCTTCCAAAAGCGTTGAACTTCCAAAAGCGGTGAACGGGTCGGGGGCGAACTCTCTGAAATTCTAGGCTGAAATTCTCGGTTACGAGCCGATCGTGGATTCTGACTGTTCGGGGTTCCTAGCTGATTGTCGCCCCGACGGGTTCCGGCAGGACCTCGCCCTTCCAGCGCGCGACGCTCTCCAGCGCCTGTCTGCAGATCTCCTGCCGCCGCGTGGCGCGATCCCGGGAGGACGGTACCGCCGAGTCGTCGATGATGCCGAACGTGACGTTCGCCGGCTGGTAGTCGCGCTCGCTGCGCTCCGACACGTGCCGGCTGAGGGCGCCGAGAGCCGTCGAGTAGGGGAGCGGCACGGGCTCACGCCCCTCGAGGAGCTGGCAGAGCGTGATCCCCACCATCTGCCCCGTGGCCGCGGATTCGAGATACCCCTCGACCCCCGTCAGCTGCCCGCCGAAGAAGACGCGCGGGTCTTTCTTCCAGCGAAAGAGACGGTCCAGGTGCGCGGGGCCGTTGATGTAGGTGTTGCGGTGCAGCATGCCGAAGCGCACGAACTCGGCGTTCTCGAGTCCCGGCACCGTGCGAAACACCTTCTTCTGCTCGGCCACGCGGAGCTTCGTCTGAAAGCCCACCAGGTTGAAGTAGTCGCTGGCCAGATCGTCCTGCCGCAGCTGGACGACGGCGTAGGGCTCGCGCCCGGTGCGCGGATCGGGGAGGCCGAAGGGCTTCATCGGACCGTGCCGCAGCGTCTCGATGCCGCGCTCGGCCATCGCCTCGATGGGGAGGCACCCCTCGAAGTAGACCGCCTTCTCGAAATCGTGAAAGGGCGTCTTCTCGCCCTCGATGAGCGCGCGGACGAATGTCTCGTACTCGGCACGGTTCATGGGCGCGTTGAGGTAGTCGTCCCCGCCCCCCTTACCGTAACGGCTCGCCGCGAACAGCTTCGTGCGATCCAGGCTCGCGCTCTCGACGATGGGCGCCACGGAATCGTAGAAGTAGAGGTACGACTCCCCGAGCGCCGCCAGCAGCGCCTGCTCGAGCGAGGGTGAGGTGAGCGGCCCGGTGGCGATGACGACGTAGCCCTCGCCCGGCTCGGGCAGGCACTCCATCTCCGCGCGCACGAGCTCGATCTCGGGGATGCCCGCGAGGCGGCTGGTCAGCGTCTCGGCGAAGACGGTTCGGTCGACGGCCAGCGCGTCTCCCGCGGGGACGGCCGAGGCGCGTGCCGACTGCAGCACGACCGAGCCGATCGATTCCATCTCGCGCTTCAGGAGGCCCACGGCATTGGTCGGGTTGTCCGAGCGGAAGGAGTTCGAGCAGACCATCTCGGCCAGGTTGCCCGTCGTGTGGGCATCGGTGGTGCGCCCGGGGCGCATCTCGAAGAGGCGGACGCGATGGCCGCGCCGCGCGAGCTGGTAGGAGCATTCGACGCCGGCGAAGCCGCCGCCGATGACGGTCACGGAAGGAGAAGGAGTTCCCATTGCGTTTGATTCTAGCGGCCTGGGGTGGGCCGAGCCCCCGGACGACACGCGCTGCGGCGGTCGAAATTGTTTCGCAAAAAGCCTCGCCGCCCGATGTCTCCTATAGTCCGCGAGGCCGTGACGTTCGAGCGCGATCTCTACGACCCCGCCTACTACGAGGGGCTGCACCCCCATCACTGGTTCAAGAATCCTGCACGCAAGTACGAGGAGCGCAACCGTGATGTGCTCAGGCTCGTCCAGCCCCGTCCGGGCGACCGCGTCGTCGAGCTCGGCTCGGCGCGCGGCGACATCTGCTTTCTCCTCTCGAGTCATACGGGAGAGGTCATCGGCGTGGATGCGGCCGACGAGGCGCTCGCGATGGCCGAGCGGGAACGGAGCCTCCGCAATCTCGCGAACGTGCGCTTCGTGAAGTCCGACGTGGCCGATCTCTCCGCTATCGCCAGCGCCTCGGTGGACGACGTGGCCGCGATCGACCTCGT
>JBDSFL010000199.1:0-3826 GCA_039919545.1 Thermoanaerobaculia bacterium
CCCGCCAAGAAGAAGTTTTTCGTCCGCAGGAAGCGCGCCCGCTTGATGGCGACGGCGAGCTTCCGCTGATAGAAAGCCGACGTGCCGCTGATGCGGCGCGGGAGGATCTTGGCACGCTCGGGGACGAAGCTGGCCAGCAGCTTCACGTCCTTGAAATCGATGTAGCCGATCTTCTCGACGGTGAACTTGCAGACGCGCTTCCTGCGGACGAAAAACTTCTTCTTGGCGGGCTTGCGGACGGGAACGCTCATGGTCTGTCTCTTCTCTTTCCGCTACTCGGTGGGAGCGTCGGGGGCTGCGGGAGCCGCCGGGGCTGCGGGAGCGGCAGGAGCGGCCGGGGCCGCCGGAGCGGCAGGGGCCGCGGCGGGCGCGGGCTGCTGCGACACGGCTGCCGAGGAGATGTGCGCCGGCATCGGGGCGTCCATCATCGGCGAATCGATGCGCCGGGGCTGGCGCACCTTCGTGTTGCGCTTCACCTTCTCACCGTGCTTGAGCTCCTCGTCGATGCGGACCGTCAAGAAGCGGAGGATGTCCTCCGAGAGGCGCATCTTGCGCTGCACCTCGGCGACGCCCTGCGACTCGGCGCGGAACAGGAAGTTGTGATACGTGGCTTCGTGCTTCTTCTGGATCACGAAGGCGAGACGACGACGACCCATGGTCTCGTCCTTCTCGATCGTGGCCTTGTTGTCGAGGAGGTGCTTCCGGAACTCGTCGACGACGGCCGTGACGCCCTGCTCGTCCTTCTCGGGGACGATCAGGAACACCATGTCATAGAGACGCTGCGGCTTGATGGGGGTGGTGGACACGAGTGAATCCTCCTTCTGGATCGCGGCCGAAGCCGCGAGGTGCTGCGCTCTGGGCCCGAGGGCCCCGCAGAACCAAGGTTGAAATTAGTTCGTCAGAGCATTCTCGGACGAACGGTTGAACTGGGTCATGGCGAGGTCGAGACCGCTCTTCATCCAGGTCTCGAGCGCCTGGCAGGAATCCTGGATGGCCTCTTCGATCTTCGGACGTTCGGCCTTCGCGAAGCGCCCGAGAACGTAGTCGGCCTTGTCGTCTCCCGGATGGAAGGTGTCGCCGCCGACACCCACCCGGAGCCTGGGGAACGCATCGGTGCGGAAGCAGTCGATGATGTTCTGCAGGCCCTTCTGGCCTCCCGAAGAGCCCGCCGGCCGGACACGGATGCGCCCCACCGGAATGGCCACGTCGTCGCTCACGATCATCATGCGCGAGAAGGGGACATCGTACTTGGTCGCGAGCCCCTTCACCGACTCCCCGGAAAGGTTCATGTACGTCTGCGGCTTGGCGAGGAGCACCGGAGTGCCGTCCACGCGCACACGCCCCGTGAGCGCCCGGCAATCCAGCCGGTCGAGCCTCACGGCTCCGAGCCCCGACGCGGCCGACGCCCGCGCAGCGAACGCGTCCACGACGTCGAAGCCGACGTTGTGGCGCGTGCCGCTGTAACGGTCGCCGGGGTTGCCGAGTCCCACCACGAGGACGAGCTCCGAAACGCTTATTTCTTCGCTCCCGCGGGCTTGGCGGCCGGGGCCTTCGCGCCGGGCTTGGCGCCCTTGGCGTCGGCACCCGCAGCACCCTCTTCTTCCTTCTTGCCCTTCTTCACGGCGATCTCGGGCTCGCCCGCGCCAGGCACGGCTTCGACGGCGGCGGCGGCTTCCTCGGCGCGCGGCACGGCCACGTGCGCGATCACGCGATCGGCGTTGTCGACCACCTTGAGCTTCTCGTCGATTTTGAGGTCGGAAACGCGGAACGAATCGTGGAGGCCCATCTCGGTGACATCGACCTGGATGGAGTGCGGGATATCGGCCGGGAGACACTCGATCGTGAGCTCGTGGGTGACCACGTTGAGCATCCCGCCCTGGTTCTTGACGCCATTGGGAACGCCGACGATCTCGACCGCGGACTTCACCTTCAGCTTCTTGTCCATGAGGATGCGGACGAAGTCGACGTGGAGCATGGAGCGCGTGATCGGGTCGACCGTCAGGTCGCGGATCATCACGTGCCTCAGCTGGTCGGTGCCCTTCAGCTTCAGCTGGAAGATGGCGTTGTCGTGGAAGCCCTTGCGAAGAAGCAGGAGCAGCCCCTTCCGCGGGACCTGCAACGACCAGGTCTCCATGTCGCGGCCGCCGCCGTAGAGCACGGCGGGAATGAGGTCGGCCTCGCGCAGCCGGTTCGAGGCATTCTTGCCTGTCTGCGTGCGTTTCTCGACCTCGATAGTGACGTCTTGCTGAAGCATGGGGGTCCTTTCTGTGGGCGCACGGTCCGGAGCGAAGCTCGAGGCGTGCGGTCCGTTATCGATGATCCGGCTCGCGCCGTCCGGGCGCAGAGCCCGCGACGACCGCCGGGACGTTGGTCGCAGAGAGGAGCCCTCCGCGCCGACGAACCGCGAATTCTATACGAAAAGCGACGAGACCGACGCTCCCTCGTGAATTCGCTGGATCGCCTCGGCCAGGAGAGGCGCCACCGACAGCGGCACGAGGAGCGGGCAGCGGGCCACTTTGTCGTCCAGGGGAAGGGTGTTGGTGCAGAAGATCTTCTCGATCGAGCTGGCATTCAGCCGGTCGATGGCGGGGCCCGAGAGCACGGGATGCACGCACGCGGCGAAGACGCGCCGGGCGCCGGCCTCTTTCAACCCGATCACGGTATTGATGAGCGTGCCGGCCGTGTCGATGATGTCGTCCACCACGATGACGTTGCGGTCCCGCACGTCGCCGATGATGTTCATGATCTCGACTTCGTTCTTCCCCTTGCGCCGCTTGTCCACGATGGCCAGGCTCGCGCCGATGCGCTTGGCGAAGGCGCGGGCGCGCTCCACGCCGCCGGCATCCGGCGACACCACGGTGAGCGGGTCGAGACGTGAGTCGCGGATGGCGTCGAGGAGAACGGGCGCGGCGAAGAGATGGTCGACGGGGATGTTGAAAAAGCCCTGGATCTGCGCGGCGTGCAGGTCGACGCAGAGAATGCGATCGGCCCCCGCGGCGACGATGAGGTCGGCGCAGAGCTTGGCGGTGATCGGCACGCGCGGCTTGTCTTTGCGGTCCTGGCGGGCGTAGCCGTAATAAGGCAGGACGGCCGTGATGCGCGACGCGGAGGAGCGCTTGAAGGCGTCGAGCATGATCAGCAGCTCCATCAGGTTCGAGTTCACCGGAGGGCCGGTGGGCTGCAGGACGAAGACGTCGGCGCCGCGCACGTTCTCGTCGATCTGGCAGTAGTTCTCGCCGTCGGAGAAGTTGTAGAGGGTGACGCGCCCCGCGTCGCGCCCGAGCGTGCGGCAGATCTCGCCCGTGAGGGCAGGGTGCGAACGGCCGCCGAAGACCTTCAGATCACCGTAGGGGAAGCGCTCCATGATTCCTTCTCAGCTGCCCAGGGAAATGGGCGGCACGGGTGAGAGTCTGGCTGGGGAGGAAGGATTCGAACCTTCGATAGGCGGTTCCAAAGACCGCTGACTTACCACTTGTCGACTCCCCAATTCTTTCCCCCTGAGGCGGTGCGTCCCGCGGTTAGTCGGCGCTGGTCGGTTCCGAACGTCGCTCGAATTCCCTTCGTGACACCGTCGACACCACCCGGATCGCCGTGCCGGGCTCGATGGTTCCGGCCGGAAGATCCGCAATCCGTTCCGCGGCGGCCCGGGCCGACGCCAGATCCTCGAAGACTCCAAAGACCGTCGAACCGCTTCCGGACAATCGGGCCTTTCGTGCCCCGGCTTCCTCGAGAGCGAGACGGAGGCGGCGGACCTCGCCCCGGATTTCCTCCGCTGCTGGCTCCAGATCGTTCCGATCCGGAAGGACCTCAGGATCGGAAGCGGGGA
>JBDSFL010000602.1:0-4845 GCA_039919545.1 Thermoanaerobaculia bacterium
CAAGATAGGCACGAACCGTGGCCAGCAAGAGAGACGCCCTGATCGCATCGGCCGAGAAATCGGTGCAGAAAGGGAAGATCGATTCTGCCCTGAAGGACTATCTCAAGGTCCTCGAGGAAACTCCGGCCGACATCAACATCCTGAACAAGGTCGGAGATCTCTTCGTACGGCTGAACCGCAACGAGGAATCGCTTCCGTACTTCACGAAGATCGCCGAGCACTACTCGCGCGACGGCTTCTTCCTGAAGGCGATCGCGATCTACAAGCGAATCAACAAGATCGATCCGGCCCGGCTCGAGGTGTACGAGCGGCTCGCCGAGCTGTACGGAAAACAGGGCCTCGGGATGGAAGCCAAGAGCCAGTACCAGGTGCTGGCCGACTACTACACGAAGCAGGGGAACGTGAACCTGGCGCTCGGGATCTACCAGAAGATGGTGCAGACCGAGCCGTCGAACATCCAGCTGCACGTGAAGCTCGCCGACCTGTTCACGCAAGCCCGGCGCATCCCCGACGCGCTCAAGGAGTACGGGGTCGTCGCCGGCATGCTGCGCGACCGCGGCGCGTACGAGGAATCGATCCAGGTCTACGACAAGGCGCTGAAGATCGCGCCCGACAACATCGAGATCCTGAAGACGTTCGTGCCTCTCCTGCTCGCGGCCGGACGTCTCGACGAGGCGCGCGCGATCATCCGCAAGGCGCTCGAGACGACGCCGCGCTCCGTGCCGCTGTTCCTGATGGCCGCCGATGCGGCCTTCACCGCGAACGACATGGCCGATGCGCGGAACTACATCACCAAGGCGCAGGCGGTCGACCCCGACAACGAAGACGTGCTCGGCATGGTGGTCAAGATCCAGCTGAAAGGGCGCCGTCCGGATCTCGCCTTTTCCGCCGCGGCGCCGCTCGCCGACATGGCCGTCCGCCGGGGTGAGGCCAAGAAGGCCCTCGCGCTGCTCACGCCGATCGCCAAGGCCGATCCCGACAACGAAGACGTCCTGAAGAAAATCGTCGAGATCGCCAAGGCCGCCGGGGACGAGGGCGCTTCCATTCCCTATCGTTCGGCGCTCGCCGAGATCTGGCGGCGTGAGGGCAAGGTGGCCGAAGCCGCCGACGCCCTGCGGATCCTCACCCGGCTCGCGCCCGACGTCGCCGACTTCCGCGCCCGCCTCACGCAGCTCGAACCGCTGATCCCTCAATCTCCGGTGGGAACGCGGCCGCCCGAAGTCGATGCGGCGCGGGAGATCACCCTCTCGGGCGTGCTTCCCGTTCCGGCCGCGCCGAGGCCCGCGCCTCAGCCTCCAGCGCCGCGGCCGGCGCCCACGATGCAGGCCGACACCTTCGAGTTCGAGCTCTCGGACGACGACCTCAGCGACGAGCCTCCTGCGCCGATCGCCGAGCCCGTGCCGGCCACCCACGTTCAGTTCCCCTCCGCCGGGCCGGTCGCCAGCCCCGTGTCGAATCTGGTCGCGATGGCGCCCGTGAACGACATTCCGACGCCTCCTCCGCCGCCGATGCTCCGGCCGCCGCCGCTCGCGCTGAACATGTTCCCCGCGTCGGAGGAAACCGATCCGGGACTCAACCGCATGCGCATGCCGGAAGCGCACGACGCGGTCCCTTCGAGTTCGTCGATCTCCTTCGAGTCAGATGGAGCGGGCTGGGACACGTTCGAGACGAGGAATGTCTCCGCGGCCGAGGCCATGGAGGAGTTCGAAGCGCGCCAGGCCAGGGAGGCCATGCCGGCCGCTGTCGAAGCTCCGGCCCCGACCGCCGCACGCCCGAATCCTCCCGCGGCGGTCGAGTTCGAGGAAGCCGAAGAGATCGTCGATCTCCAGGAGGACGCCGAGCTCGTCGAGGTGAGCGAAGCCGAAGAAGCTCCGCCCAGCGCCGAGGAAATTTCCTATGCGCCGAGCGGCGGCAGTGCTTTTCCCCTGCCGGTGAAACCCGCCTCGCCCGCCGACTATCCGGCGGAAGATCTGGGTTTCGTCTCGATGGCGGGAATTCCGATGAAGGAATCGCCGCCCGCTCCGCCAGCGCCGCCCGCTCCGCCAGCGCCCGCCCCCGCCGCCAAGGCCACCCCTGTGCTGGCGCCCATGACCGCCGAGGCCGAAGAGGTGCTCGTCGAGGCCGAGGTGTTCCGGAAGTATGGCCTCCTCGACAAAGCGATCGATCAGCTCAAGTCGTTTTCTCGCGCTCGCCCAGACATCCTGAGGGTTCGCGAGAAGCTCTTCGAGCTCTACCTCGAGCAGGGGAAGAAGAATGCCGCCCGGCGCGAGGCCGAATTCCTTCGTCAGCGCTACGCGGAAGAGGGGCGCGACGACCGCGTGCGCGCCATCGACGCGCTGATCGGTGGACCCGAGACCGCACCCGGAGCCGCAACGCCTGCTGCCACGCCTTCCGCTTCGCCGGCCGCGGTCCCTGCGGTGCCCGCGCGCGCCGCCACGGGCTCGTTCAAGAAGGTCTCCGCCGAGGACATCCAGATTCCCATGGCTCAGGCTCCGCGGAAGCCGAAGCCCGTGGAAGCAGCGCCTGCAGAGCCAGCGCCGCTCGCCGCGCCCGAGGCGCCGCCGCCGAGTGCCTGGCCGAGCCCCGTCGTTCGCCGAGTCGAGCCGGAGGAGATCGAGTCGATCTCGTTCGAGTCGACCCCACCTCCGAAAACGATGCCGGCGCCGGCGTCGACGGTCGCCTCGTTTCCGATGGACGATCTCGGCGCCATCGACCTCGACTCGGTGCCCGCCGCGGGAGCGCAGCAGGAAGAATCGTGGGCCGCCGCTCCTCCGAAGTCGGAACCGCTGCCGAGCCAGGAAGAGGTCGCCGCCGAGGCGGAGGAGCCGCTCCCTCCGCCTCGCGCCACGGCAGCCGAGAGCGACTCCTTCGAGCCAGGCCGCTTCGAGACGGCGACCGAAGAGCAGGCGCCGCTCATCGATGCCGAAGTCACCGGCTCCGAAACCGCGACCGACGAGGCCGGCATCCAGATCGACGCAGCCATCGAGGCCGCCGCCGTGGAGGAGATCGCCGAGGAGCTGGTGGAGATCGCGCCTGCGGAGCGCGCGCTTCAGTCCGCGACATCTCTCGATGAAATATCCATCGGCGACGAGGCGGAACGCGAAGATGCCAGCGCGGCCGCGCTCGCGGAGAGCGGCGGGGAGGCCGAGGCTCCGAGCGCCGTCGCTGGTGCGGAGTCCACGAAAGCCGATGCCGAGCCGGCAGCCGTCGCCGACGACCCCACTCCTGAACAGCTGGCCGAGGTCGACTTCTGTCTCGATCAAGGCATGGTGGTCGATGCGGCCGAGCGCCTCCAGACTCTCGAAGGACGTTTCCCGAATCACGTGGAGATCCAGGCGCGGCGCTCGCGGCTGGAAGGCGCGCGCGGCCCGTCGCACGAGGGCGGCCACGCCCTCGAGGATCTGCTCTCCGAGGATCTCGAGTCGGTGCTCGACGCCGAGCTCGAGCGCGCGCTGACCGACGAGATGGCCAAGAGCTCGGAGGGGACGTCCCCCGGAATGACGCCCCCGCCGCGCCAGCCGACGCCGAGTGAAGCGGCCGTCCTCGACGAGTCGGGGCTCTTCTCGGACGAGGACGAATTCTTCAATTTCGCCGAAGAGCTGCAAACCGAGCTGAAGGCGGAGACCGCGCTGCCGAACCAGCCCGACATGGGCCCGAACGGCGAGGTATCGCTCGAGGAGATCTTCCGCGAGTTCAAGAAGGGCGTGGAGCAGCAGCTCTCGCCCGAGGACTACGAGACGCACTACAACCTCGGGATCGCCTACAAGGAGATGGCTCTCACCGACGAGGCCATCGGAGAGTTCCAGCTCGCCTCCAAGGATCCGCTGCACGCGGTCGAGTGCTGTTCCATGCTGGGGCTCTGCTTCCTCGAGAAGGGGCTGCCGCAGCTCGCGATCAAGTGGTACAAGAAGGGCCTCGACACGGCGGGCATCCGCGAGGACGACCGCCTCGGGCTCCTCTACGATCTGGCCAACGTCTACTCGGACGTGGGCGATCGCGACAGCGCGTACAAGTCGTTCCTCGAGATCTACGGCTCGAACGCTTCGTACCGCGATGCCGGCGAGCGCCTGAAAGAGCTTTCGCCCGCTTGATCAGAGAAGCCGTCCCGACAGGACGGCTTCCCGAGCGGACAAGACGGGTTCGGGCTCCTCGAGTCAGCCCTTCTTTCCGAAGCTCGAGTGGGACCGGAAGCCGCCGTGAGCCTGCTTGGCTCCTTTCGCTCCGGCCTTCGGTCCCGCGAGCTGATCGAGCCGATCCTTGGGCGCGCGCTTGGAGACTCCTTTGCCGCGGGTCGCGTCTTCGAATGCAGAGCGCAGCGAGCCCATCATCTCTTCGCGGCGCGTGTAGAGGCGCTTGCGCTCGCGCGCCGGATGCCGCGCGAGCGCATACGCGGTGAGCAGCGGCATGGCGACGGTGGCGTCGAGATAGCAGACCACGGTGTCGGGGAGCTTGTTCGGATCGATCTTTCCCCACGAAACGGCTTCGGCCGGCGTGGCGCCGGAGAGCCCGCCCGTGTCGGGCCGCGCGTCGGTGATCTGCAGGAAGTAGTCGTGTCCGGCTTCCTCGATGCCGAGCACCTCCTGGATCTGCGGCTCCGTCTGCAGCAGGAAATTCTTGGGGCTTCCGCCGCCGAAGATCAAGACGGCGCTCTTGCCACCGGCTTTTTTCGCGGCGTACACGAGAGACGCGGTCTCGTTCACGTCGGCCGACACGTCGAACGCGAACGCGCCGCCTTCGAGGCTCTGCCGCGCCACGTTCATTCCGATGGACGAATCGCCGGGCGAGCTGGTGTAGATCGGCACGTCGTAGAGATTCGCGGTGGCGAGCATCGACTGGTCGGTCCCG